>JADGOA010000422.1 GCA_017883215.1 Thermoanaerobaculia bacterium
CGAGAGGTACACACCGCCCAGCCCCCAGATCAGCGCGCCGTAGAAGGAGGCATATGGCCTGATCTCCATGGAGCGGAGCAGCAGATACATCCCGATCAGACCGATGTAGATGTGGATGAGGATGTGCAGGCGGTAGCCGAGGTCGTAGCTCGGCAGGAGGATCAGCCAGGTCAGGGGATAGAAGACTTCGTGTTCGGGGTTGGCGGCGATCGGCTGTCCGGCGGAGAAGTCGCGGTTCCAGAGGGGAAACTCTCCGTGCAGGACGATTTCCCGCAGGATCTGCTTGGTCGGGTAGTAGTAGCGGGTGAGGTCGCGGAGGTAAAAGTCGCGCGTCCCGACCAGTACGTCGCCGAAAGCCACCGTGGCGAGGAGCACCAGCACGACCAGAGCGAGGACGTCGTGGCGCCTGGCAGCGCTGGTCGCTGGGATCTCGGGCTGTTCGGCGAGGTGTTCCGCAGGGAGTGCTTCGGTCGGTTCGTACACCGCGCGGGATTGTACAGAAACGAGCGCTCAGCGGAACGGCGGGCATGCCCACTCAGGACTCAGGACTCAGCACTCAGGACTTCTCTTACCGCGGGTGGACGGCTGCCGTGGCCGGAAGGTGGGGGCGGGCGGGATCGCGAAAGATGCCGTGCGAGTAGATGCGCTTCTTGTGCAGCTTGTAGAGGACCATCGTCTTGAGGATGGCCAGGCCGTAGCGCACGGATCGCCAGAAGCCGATCTGGGAAGCCTCGTCGAAGTAGCGCGTCTGGATCGGCACCTCGCGGATCAGCATCCGCTTGGCAACGCCCTGGGCGATGATCTCCGTGTCGAAGACGAAGTCGTCGGAGTTCGCGTCGAAGTCGATCGATTCGAGATAGCGGCGGGAGTAGGCGCGGAAGCCGGAGTGGTACTCGGAGAGGAAGACGTAGAAGGTCGCGTTCTCGATCATGGTGAGGAAGAGATTCGCGAAGTACTTCCATTTGGGCATGCCGCCCTCGATGGGGCGGCCGCCGAGCATGCGCGATCCGAAGACGGCATCGCACTCGCCACGCAGAAGCGGCTTGACCAGCTCCGGGATGATGGTCGGATCGTACTGGTGGTCGGGATGCACCATGACCATGATGTCGGCGCCCATCTCGTCCATGGCCGTGTGATAGCAGGTCTTCTGGTTGCCGCCGTAGCCGCGATTTTTCTCGTGGACGACGGTGCGGATGCCGAGCTTGCGGGAGAGCTCGACGGTGTCGTCGCGCGAGCAGTCATCGACCAGCAGGATCTCGTCGACCCATTCCTTGGGAATGTCGTCGTAGGTCGCCTGGAGGGTCTTCTGGGCGTTGTATGCCGGAAGCACCGCGACGACCTTTTTTTCGTGAAGGGGCATGCGGGCGGGCGAGGATAACACAGGCGCACTGAGCATCGATTCCGCATACGGCCGCGGTGGCCAGACCGCGGTCCGCGGTCCGCGGTCTGCGGTCTGGAGAAGCGGCCTGCTGCTTCACTCGGCCAGCCGGCGCCGGAGCATCTCGGCGGCCGGAACGCCCGCGGACTCACAGAGTTGGATGACGGTCTCGTACGCTTCGCGGTGGCGGTTCTCGCGGAGCAACTCGACGAGACCGGCGGCGATCAGCCGGTCGAAGAACTGCTTGCGGTCGCCATCCGTCGGGAGCGCCGATTTTGCGGCATCGCGAAGATTGCCGAGGATGTCGTTGGCTTCGCCGTACTCGGGGCCGACCAGTCGCTGCAGATCGTGCTTGAGCTTGCGCGCCAGCGCGGGCGACTGCCCGCCTGTGGAGATGGCGACCTGAATCGAGCCGCTCTCGACGACGGCCGGGACGATGAAGTCGCACATCTCCGTGAGGTCGACGACATTGACGAGAATGTGCTCCTCACGGCAATCGGCCGCTACCCGCGCGTTCGTTGCGGCGTCGCTCGTCGCGGCGATCACGATCACGGCGCGGTCGAGGTCGCCGCGCTCGTAATGCTTCCGCCGCAGCTCGATCGCGCCATCACGCCCCCACTGCTCGATCTCATCGGCGCATTCCGGCGCCACCACCGTCACACGCGCGCCGCTCCTCACGAGGGACTCGATCTTCCGCGCCGCCACAGTCCCTCCGCCGATGACGACGGCGGCCCGGCCCTCGAGGTCGAGAAAGAGCGGGTAGTAGGGGCGGGGCTTTTCTGGCACAGGGAGAGTTTAGCGGACCGCGGTCCGCAGACCGCAGACCGCGGTAGTCAGCCCACCGTCTGCGGTCCGCGGTCTGCGGTCTGATCAATAGATCGGGAAGCGGTCGCAGAGCTGTTTCACTTCGGCCTTCACCTGCTGGATGACTCCAGCATCGCCCTTCGACTCGAGAACGCGCGCGATCAGGTTCGCGATCTTCTTCATCTCCGGCTCGCGGAGTCCGCGCGTCGTCACGGCAGGAGTGCCGATGCGCAGCCCGGAGGCCACCATCGGTTTCTGGGTGTCGAAGGGAATGGTGTTCTTGTTGACGGTGATGTTCGCGCTCTCGAGTATCTGCTGGCCGTCCTTGCCGGTGATCCCCTTCGAGTAGACATCGGTCATGAACAGATGATTGTCCGTGCCGCCGGCGACGATCCGGAACCCGGCGGCGGCGACCGCCTGGGCGAGCGCCTTGGCGTTGTTCACGATCTGCGACTGATACTCCTTGAACTCCGGTGTGAGCGCCTCTTTGAAGGCCACGGCCTTGGCGGCGATGATGTGCACCAGAGGGCCGCCCTGCACGCCCGGGAAGACGCTGCGGTCGAGGTCTTTCGCGTACTGCTCCTTGCAGAGCACCAGGCCGGCGCGCGGTCCGCGCAGCGTCTTATGCGTCGTCGTGGTGACGAAGTCGGCGTGCGGGACTGGCGAGGGATGGAGACCCGCCACGACCAGGCCGGCGATGTGCGCGATGTCAGCCATCATGAGCGATCCGGACTTGTCGCAGATCTCGCGAATGCGTTTGAAATCGATGATCCGCGAGTACGCCGAGGCGCCGCAGATGATCAGCCGCGGCTTGTGCTCCAGAGCGAGCCGCTCCATCTCGTCGTAGTCGATCA
>JADGOA010000423.1 GCA_017883215.1 Thermoanaerobaculia bacterium
GCATGGAGGCGACGGGAGAGGCTGCGGTGGAGGTGTCTGCGCTGCAGCGTCTGCCTCAACGAGCAGGCTTCGCCCCGTCCGGTCATCGCACCAGCCTGTTGCCGAGGGTTGATGGAGGGATCGGGCGCCGGCCCGGTGAGAGGTACGCTACTCTAATTCTAATCGTCGAGGGCCTACGCCGGTCCGTTTGGGGTGCTCCAGCAAATGCACTTCCAGAAAGCACGACACTACACCCGCGAAGAGATCCACGAGGTGCTCGGCGGAGGTACCGAGGAGTACTTGCCGACGAAGGACGGGCGCGTGGTTTGCGGCGCTTTTCGGCCAGACGCGAATCCGGATGCTCCCATGATCATCCTGCCCGGATTCGGATCAAAGATTGAGCGGACGGCGCAACTGTTCGCCGAGCAGAACACAGCGGTGCCCGTGTTCTTGAAACGGACTGTGAACCAATGGCAATACGTCGGCGAATTTCGCGTTAGCCGTTTGTCCAAAGATCCCGCCGAAATCGCCCGCCAAGAGAAGCGAGCGAACCGGCAGGGAACCGTCTCAATGGTTCTTTTTCTTGAGCGGGCGTCCTGAGCCAAGAGCCACCTGACGCTTGCAGCGAACGCGCCCACGCTGCTAGCCGAGAGTGCGCTACGATTCTGCCGAGCGGGCCGCGCCGCTGAGGCGCAGGTCCGTTCTATGAAAGCGATTGTCAAGGGCGGTCCTCTCCTTTGCTGATTGCTTTTCGGTCTTTCCCCCTTCAATCAGCTCCGACCGACCAGATGGGCGCGATCGCGAGGACACGCGGGTGGGCGGAACAGTCGTCCGTCTCGGACTCATCGTTGATCTCTGCCCCGATCCATTGAGACGATTGCAAGCGACGCGTGGCGATCACCTCGAGGGTGTCGACGATGGTTCTATCTGAGACTCACACCAGCGGTGCCGGCATGGCCTGTCGCTTCTTCTGGTCATCCGAGGGGGCCTGTGGTTGGGCGAGTGCCTCGGCGTGGACTGCGTGGCCGGGCAGAACGGACCTGCTGAGACTTCCCCTCGAACCTTCGTCCCGGATCAGGATGAGATCGACGAGCTGAGTCACCCACACTCGACGATCGTGGAGATCCGGGCGCTTATGTCGCCTGCACGTTCAGTTTCTTCGGATCCCAGAGCTCTCCTTTCTTCCAGAGACGCAAGGTGACCGAGACGATCTTGCGCGTCAGAGTGACCTTGGCGAGTTCTTCCTTGACGCCGCGCGCGAGCGAAGCCTCGTAGAAGTCGCGCAGCGGACCAGGCCGGGAGACGGCCGCATTCGCAGCAGCCTTGAAGACGTTCTTGAGGATGGGGTTGTGATTGCGATTGAGGCCGCGGGTGAGGGGTGGTTTGCGACGGCGGCGGCGCGCCCCGTCGACGAACTCGTGGTCGGCGCTCGAGTGGGTGACCACGGCCAGGCCGACATACGGCCAGAGGTTGCGCTTGGTGCGGAAGCGGAAGGGAGTGCGGATGATGGCCAGGATCTCGGCCACGCGGATGGGGCCGAGGTAGGGAATCGAGCGGAGGATCTTCCATCCCGGCTGACGGCGCGCTTCGACGAGCATGGCCGCTTTGGCCTTTGGACGCAGCTCGACGAGCAGGTCGAGCTCGCACAGCAGCGCCTGAGCACGGACACGGGCGCCGCCGTCGAGCTTGGCGAGCCACTCGTTGCGCTGCGAGGAGCGGTAGACCGAAACCCCTGGCGTGCGAACCCCACGAGCACGGAACAGCGCCTTGATCCGCAGCATCACACGAGTGGAGTCTTCGACCAGGTTGTTGTAGCTGCGAACGAGTTCCTTGAGGTTCAGCACATCGGGGACACCGTGGAAGACGGGTTTGAGTGAGCCGTTGCGAAGAGCCTCGGACAAGTCGTCGGCATCGATGCGATCGTTCTTGTTGCCGCTCTTCTCACGACCGCGGACATTGCAGACCACCACGCGCTCGGCGTGGGGGACAAGCAGATCGTGAAGCCACTGCGCCTGCGTTCCTTCCTCGAAGGCGACGTGGACTCGTGGCCCGGCACTCTTGACTAGCCTCACGATCGCACTGGCCTCGGTCGGGACCGTGGCGCGCATCTGGATTGCCCCTCGCTCATCGCGATGGGTGGCAACGACAGTTGCCTGATGGACATCGAGGGCGAGATACTGAATCGCCAGTTGTTTCATGGCAGCCGCTCCTTTCTGAGTTCCTCTGGCTTTTGCAGATTCCAAAGGTAAAGGAAGGAGCGTGCTTTCATGATGCGTTAGGCGGCGCACGTTGCGTTGCGCCGATCGTACCGATACGATCATGGCGCCGTGAGCCCCACGATATTCCGCGAGGGACCATACCGGTTCTTCTTCTTCTCGCGTGAAGAGTCACGCCTTCACGTGCACGTGGCATCCGCTGACGGCGAGGTGAAATTCCGGCTCTCTCCGCAGATCGAGCTCGCGGAGACATAGGCTCGCTGAGCGCGAGGTCGCGAAAGTCGTTACAATTATTCGCAGTCATGAGTCGCAAATCCGCGAAGCGTGGGCACGGCACTTCCGAAGTTGAAGTGACGAACATTTCCAGGCACGGCTTCTGGCTCTACCTGGCAGGGCGGGAACTGTTCATTCCGTTCCGCGAATTTCCGTGGTTCGCCGAGGCACCGGTATCCAAGATCCTCCACGTCGAGTGGCCCAGCCCGGATCATCTGTACTGGCCCGATCTCGACGTCGATTTGTCGGTTCGTTCCATCGAGCGTCCCGACGTTTCCGCTCCTTTCGGCGCCGCCCAACTAACGCCTGCAGCGGACGTGGCCCGCTCGGCAGCGGCATCGCAAGTGCGTTACCATTCGGCGTCGCGGGCCGCGCCGCTGAGGCGCGGGTCCGTTGGGCAGCACAAGTGAGGATGAAACGAGCTCGGGCGAAGGAGCGCGAGGATGGCACAGGAGACGAAGCTGGTTTGGGAGGAGTTGAAGTCTTCGAGGGAGGAAACCGGAATCTTCGAGATTGGCTGGAAGGTCCATCGCGCGAAGATTCTCGGAGGCTGGCTCGTACTGGC
>JADGOA010000424.1 GCA_017883215.1 Thermoanaerobaculia bacterium
CGATCATGGCGGGCGGGAGTATACCCATCGTTCATCTTCATTGACTGTCACGCTCCTCTCAGCTACAAGAGCGCGACGGTTCAGGATCGGCCGACAAACAAGAGCGAGTGACGAGCAGTGAGCAGGGGTGGTTTCCCTGCTCGCTACTCGCCACTCGCTACTCGCTGATGGGTAGGAGCTGCGGATGGAGCGTTTTTCTGCACTGCTTGGATTCGTCGTCATTCTGGCAATCGCCTTCGGGCTCTCGAACAACAAGCGGGCGATTCGCTGGCGCACGGTCGGCTGGGGGCTCCTCCTGCAGATCCTGGTGGCCATCGCCGTGCTCAAGGGCGAGCTGATCGCGCAGACGTTCGCGCCGATCGCGCCTCCGATCACCCGTGTCGCGGCAGGGCTGCTCTTCATCGTCGTGGCCGTGGTGGTGTACCAGATCGCGAAACGGATTCAGCAGCCTGGCGCACGCCGCGGAGTGTGGATCGGTTTCGCCGCGTTCAGCGTCCTGATTTTTCTCGCCTACAACCTTCTGGCCTACTTGTTCGAGAGCCTCAAGGAAGTGGTCAACCGCTTCATCGCCTACTCCGCAGAAGGGGGGAAGTTCGTTTTCGGTTCCCTCGGCGATCCTGCCAACAAGAACATCGGCTTCGTCTTCGCCACCCAGGTTCTTCCGACGATCATCTTCATCGCTTCGATCTTCGCGGTCCTCTACTACGTCGGCGCCATGCAGCCGGTCGTCCGCTTCTTCGCCAAGGTGATGACGCGGTTCATGGGAGCGTCCGGCGCCGAGTCGACATCCGTTGCCGCCTCCATCTTCATGGGACAGACCGAGGCGCCGCTGACGATCCGTCCGTTCCTCCCGGAGATGACGATGTCGGAGCTGATGACGGTCATGACCGCCGGAATGGCGCACATCTCCGGCGGGATCATGGCGGCCTATGTTCTGGTGGCGAAGGTCGACGTCATTCACCTTCTCACAGCCGTCATCATGACCGCCCCGGGAGCGATCATGATGGCCAAGATCATCGTTCCGGAGACAGAGCAGCCGAAGACCGGCGGCGACGTACAGGTGGTCGTTCCGAAGCAGGACGTCAACGTGATCGACGCTGCCGGGCGCGGCGCGATCGAAGGCCTGCACCTTTCGCTGAACGTGGCCGGCATGCTCATCGCCTTCATCGCTCTCGTGGCCTTGGTGAACGGCGTGTTCGGGTACGTCCACAACTGGCTCCTCGCGGCAGCGCCGGCTGTCGGAGCCGTGTTCCCCGCCAGTCTGGACATCATGCTGGGCTGGATTTTCAGGCCGATCGCGTGGGCAATGGGCGTGTCGTGGAAGGACAGTCTGACGGTCGGCAACCTCCTCGGCACGCGCATGGTCCTCAATGAGTTCGTGGCTTTCGCCAAGTTAGGCGAGCCCGGCGTTGGCAGCAGCCTCGATCCGCGCAGCTTCGCCATCGTCACCTACGCGCTCTGCGGCTTCGCCAACTTCTCGTCGATCGCGATTCAGATCGGCGGCATCAGTTCACTCGCGCCATCGCGGCGCGGCGACCTGGCGCGCCTCGGCCTCCGGGCCATGATCGCCGGAACGCTGGCGAATTTTCTGACTGCTACGATTGCGGGGATTTTGTTGTAGCGACTGGTCGCGAGGGGAGGTGGCTGGCACTGCGTGCGATGGTTTCTCCGGCGCGGCGCGGAATGTGCGACCCGAATCCGAGGTAGCATAGATCATGGCCGCGGATGCTCTGCTCAGCACGCTGACGCGCTTCCACCGCGACGTGGTGGTGCCCGACATCGAGAGGATCATTGACAGCCGAATTACGGGCGCTATCGCACCGCTTCGCGAGGAGATGCTCGCGAATTTTGATGCGGTCTTCAAAAGCCTTGATCGCCTCGAGACCGAGTATCAGTCACTCAATGCAGCCGTGCGTCGTTTGGAAGAACGGCTCGCAGCCGTCGAGCAGCGGCTGGCGGCCGTCGAGCAGAAGATCGAAAGGCTCGCTCTTCGTTCCGAGCTCGTCGAGCTCAAAGAGCGCGTGCACGTTCTCGAACATCGCATCGCGGAGCTCGAAACGCAGCTCTGACGGGATCTCCGTTCATTCGCGACGCGACTGGCGGCATGCTCGCGTGTCCGATCATTTTCCCCGCAGCGACGTGATGAGCGCCCGCATGTCTTCAGGCAACTCCGCTTCGAAGGTCAGCGGCTGGGCGGTTCGGGGATGGGGGAGAGTCAGCCGGGCCGCATGCAGCGCCTGATGCCTGATCATCGCCAGTGCGCGCTGGATCTGCTTGTCGGGAATGCCGCGCCACTGCGGTCCGGAGTAGAGCGGATCGCCGACGATGGGATGGCCGAGGTGCTTCATGTGGACGCGGATCTGGTGCGTGCGCCCGGTGCGCAGCCGGCAGCGGACGACCGAGACGCCGCGTAAGGCTTCGATGACTTCGTAGTCCGTGACCGCGTGGCGCCCTCCCGGGACTATGGCCATGCGCTTGCGGTCGCGGGAATCGCGGCCGATGGGTGCGTCGATGGTCCCTTTCGCCGCCCGCGGCGTTCCATAGACGATGGCGATGTACTCCTTCCGGATCGCCTCCGTGTTCCATGCGGCCGTCAGCTTCCGGTGCGCTTCGTCGTTCTTGGCGATGACCATGACGCCGCTGGTGTCTTTGTCGAGGCGGTGGACGATGCCGGGGCGCAGCTCCCCCCCGATGCCGCTGAGGTCGCGGACGTGGAAAAGGAGCGCGTTCACGAGGGTCTCGTCGCGATGCCCGGCGGCGGGGTGGACGACCATGCCGGCCGGCTTGTCGATGACGACCAGGTCCTCATCCTCATAGATGACGTGGAGCGGGAGATCCTGCGATTCGATCGAGGTCGAAACGGGTGGGGGGAAGTCGACGTCGATGGTCTGACCGGCGGCCACCTTGTGCGACGGTTTGCTGGCCACGACCGTATCAAGGCGGACATGACCTTCGTCGATCAATCGGGTCAGACTGCTCCGACTTTGGTCGGGAAACAGCTCGGCCAGGGCGCGGTCGAGTCGAAGTCCTC
>JADGOA010000425.1 GCA_017883215.1 Thermoanaerobaculia bacterium
CGTCCGATCGTTCCTCGCGCAGAAAGACCGCCGGACGAGACGTCCGGCGGGTGCGGACGAGGACGTCCGCTCTCCTCTCACCGCGGGATCGCCTCCACCAGCCGTGCCACGCCCTCGATGAAGACATCCGGACGCGTGAGCAGTGACACGACGAGGTAGCCGTCGCGATCGAAATCGAAAAAGTATCCCGGATGCACGAACACGCCGTGCTCCTCGAGCAGCCGCAGCACGAATTCCTCGTCGGACTCGAGGTGCGGCATCCGCACCACAGCCGTCCAGCCGCCCTCCACCGGAAGCAGGCGCGCGGCAGGGACGAGCTCGATCGCGCGCGTGATCACATCGAGGTTCTCGCGCGTGCGGGCACGGATCGCTTCGCGGATCCCCGCTCCGATGCGCAGCAGCTCCGGGAGTGCCTGCTGAACCGGTGTGGCGACGGAGAGGAAGTTGTCCGCGATGAGCTCGAGCGCGGCGATGGCCTCCCGTTTTGCCCGTGGCGGCCCGCTGACGCGAATCCATCCGAGCTTGTAATGAGGCAGCCCCGCCGATTTCGACAGCCCGCCCAGTGTGAACGCCGGCACGTCTTCGCGAACCAGCGAGGGCGGCGCATCGCCGAAGGCGTACGGCCGGAACACCTCGTCGGAGATGATCGGGAGGCCGAGCTCGGCGAGCGCATGCTGCTCCGATGCGTCGACGTAGGAACCGGTCGGGTTGTTCGGGCTGACGACAACGATGGCCCTGGTGCGAGGCGTCGCCGCAGCGCGCGCTCTCTGCGCGTCGACTTCCCAGCGCCGCTGAAACTCGAGCGCAAAGGAGCGCAGTTCGATCAGTTCGAGCGCGGCGAGATGTTCGAGGAGCGGATAGGTCGGAGTCGCGGTGAGGATCGCGTCACCGGGGTCGGTCAGCAGCTTGAACAGAAACGAGTACGCTTCGCTGGTCGAGGCGGTGATCACGATGTCGTCCGCGTCGCAGGCGAGCTCGGACGCCACCGCCGCTCGCGCGCTGCCGAGTCCGAGCGGCGCGGGCTCGTATGGTGCGCGGGCGGCGCGAGCCAGCGCATCGCTCAATTCATCGAGCGGATAGGCGATGGATGCGCGCGTAGGATTCGACTCCGTGAGGTCGAGCTCCCGTTCGCCGCGCCGGCGCCGCTCCTCCCGCGCAACCGCGAGCCGGTTAGGCGGAGCGTTCCATCGCGCGCGGCGCGAAAAATTCGTCTGCAAGCGCGGCGAACGCTACAACGAGGACGAGACGGTGGCAACCTGGAGTGCGGACGTCCTCGCCCGGCGCTGATCGGCGCGCCCATACGGCGGCATGTGCCGCGGACGAGGACGTCTGCGCTCCGAGATCACGACGACGGATCGCTGCACGTCGTCTGCGTCTGCGCCAGCGCTCTCTGCAGGCTCTGCTTCGCTTCCGGCCGTGATGCCGGCACGCCGTCGATGGCCTGGCGGAACGTCGCCGCCGCGTCCGCGCACCGGCCGCGCGCCGCAAGGATTCGCGCCAGGGTGTCGAGAATCAGATACGAATCGGGACCGGGTTGGGCGATCGCTTTGCGGGCCAGCGCCTCCGCTTCCGGCAACCGGCTCTCCTGCAGAAGCAGCCACGCCAGATTGTTCATGGCATCGCGCGACGAGGGATCCGCCGCCAGCGCCTTGCGAAACGATTCCTCGGCCGCCTCATTGTTCTTCATCTGCATTTCGGCGTTGCCGAGGTTCGTCCAGGCGACGGAGGATCCGGGGTGGGCGGAGAGGATGGCGCGGTACTTTTCTGCCGCCGCGCTGACGTTCCCCTGATCTTCGAGAGCCACCGCTTCGCGAAGCCCCGCCTCGAGGACATCGTGCGGCTTGATGAGGATCGCGGCGTGTCCGCCGCCGGCCCAGGCTTTCTCCAGGCGGTCGAAGGTCACCCATCGCCCGCGGCCGTCGCCGAATTGCGTGCGGATCAGACCTCGCTCGCTGTCGATGCCGTCGACCACGACGTAGTGAAAGAAGTCGAGATCGCGTCCGAGGAGGGAGTCGATCACTTTGAGCATGAGGATCACGGGGCGGTTCTGGCGCAGCTCGTTCTCGATGGCGGAGCGGTCGGCCGTAATGATCTGCGCGTCGTAGCCCTTCTGCCGTGCCGCGAGAAGAAGGTCGATGGTCAGCACTCCGCCGCGCGTCTTCGGAAGCTGCGCGTCCCAGGCGGCCATGGAGGTGGTATCGCCGTAGTGCTGCAGCACGGTGGAGAGCGAGCCGGCGCCGCACGACTCGATGCCCCACTTCTGCATCGGCATGTCCGGAACCGTCATGGCCGACGCCCCGGCGTGCTGCGAGCGCGGCGTGATCATGGTCGTGCAGGAGGAAAGCAGAAACCAGAAACTGGAAACCAGAAACCAGAAAACAGAACGCCGCAACCGGTGCCCAGCAGTTTCCGGTCTCTGCGTTCTGGTTTCTGGTTTCACAGTGAGAGCGTGCGAGCGTTGCCGCTCGCACGCTCAGTTCCTTCGAACCGGGCCGACCTGCCCGCTACACGCCACCCGCTTTCATACGGCGTCAGCCGACGGCAACGATGATAATCAGCGCGGCGAGCGCGCCGATGCCGATCCACACCCATTCCTGCCTGGTGAGGCCGGCGGCCTGAAGCTGATCGATGTTCTGCGCCAGCTGATGCAGATCCTGTGGCGAGAGCTGCGCGATCTTTGCGTTCACCTGGTCGGGCGTGTAGCCGCGATCGGCGAGCACCTTCGCGACCTGCTCGTTGGCGACCACGTCACGCACCACCGCCAGATCCGCCTGGCGCGATTCGATGCTCTGGTTGGCGGCCGTCTTCGACGGCATAGGCGCCGCGAACGATGGAACCGCAAGGAGCACCGCAAGAATGAAGAGAAGAACTGAAGAGTAACGCTTTGACACGGAAATCCTCCTGTGTTGCGCCGGACATCCGCCCGGCTCCAAGCCGCTGCTGAGCAAGAGGCGCACCATGGGGGAGCGAGTAGCGAGTAGCGAGTAGCGAGTAGCGAGTAGCGAGTAGCGAGTGGCGAGTAGGGGA
>JADGOA010000082.1 GCA_017883215.1 Thermoanaerobaculia bacterium
CTAGCGGCCTGTACTGGCTGAATTGGTACCAGATGGCGGCGGGATCGGCGACGTGAGCGAGGCGCGCCGACGCAAGCATAGCGGTGACCCTGTTGTTGATCGAGGAAATGTGAATCTCGCCGTAGGGCACGGCTGCGCCGTGCCGAATCCTGGTGGGTGGAGGAATGCAGCCACCGCCGCCCACGGAGTTCGGCACGGCGCAGCCGTGCCCTGATATGGAGTGACTTTGTCCAAAGTCGATTCGTCGGTTTGTTTTTCCTTAGCTGAGCTTTTGATTTTTCATTTGGGTTGCAGCAGCCCAGTCGATCGAGGGGAAAGCGGCGACGATGATCATTCTGATAATGCGCGGGTCGGAACCGCATGAGCATGATCCGTCGGGAGCTGTCTCGGTCTACGAGCGTGAGTCACGATGCAAAGCCTCGTGTCAGATAGGGCACGTCGAGAATTCTCCTTCATAACCGGAACCCTCGATCGGCTGCGCTGCTGCACGGTGCGTGGTTGATCAGTTCATGGTTTGTGCGATGGCCCAGATGAAGCCGAGGAGTTCCCGTGCCACGGCGGTTGCCGCCACGGTGGAACGCTTGCCGCGGCTGGTCAGGCGCGTAAATCGACGGTAGAGACGTAGGTCGCATTTGACCGCGATATCGATTCGTTGCTGAGGCTGGTTTTTGCGTCGTCGTCCAACGCGAAGGCCGGCCGTCGGGCGTCGCTGGTAATGCCACGCAGCCTCGACGATCACGCGGCGCACGTGCGCGTTACCGGTCTTGGTGATTCCGAGCCGATGCACATGATCGCCTGTGCTCGACTCGCCCGGCACGACACCGACGGCGGCCATCAGTTGCGGAGCTGTGGTGAACCGCCGTAGATCGCCTAGTTCGGCCAGGATCGTCATCGCCGTGATCGTGCTGATCCCGCGCAGCACCGACAGCGCCTCCACATAGCGCGCATGCTCGGGCTGTTTGGCTGCCTCGAGCACCTTGACGTCGAGCCGACCGAGTTGTTCGAGGCGCTGTTCGAGCGTCACGATCATCTCGATGAGCACCTCCTGCGAGTACCCCTGCTCGAGCGTGATTCCCTTGAGCCACCTCCAGTGTCGCTGCGTCCACGCTTTCCCCTCGCGGTAATAGTGCCCGTACCGAAGAATCAATTTACTGATCTTGTGACGGCTCCTGAGTACGTCCTTGTTGACCGCCTCTCGAGCCCGCATCAGATCTCGCAACCCCTCCCGCTTTTGATCGGGAACGGTGATCAAGGTCAGTTCTCCCGCCCGATACAGCCGACCCAACTTTCTCGCATCCCGCTTGTTGGTCTTGACCCGATCTCCCGGCTTTTGTGGAGTCAGCGACGGCGCCGCGACCTCGCAGCTCAATCCGCTCTTCTCGAGCCGCCGGTACAGCTCGTACCCACACGGCCCCGCCTCGTACACGATCCGCACCGCGCCCCCGAGTTGTTTGGCCCATCCAATCAGACGCCGGTATCCCCCGGCTGTCGGTTCCAGCTCGAACTCTCTCGTCGGCGTCTGCTCTCCACCCCGGTAATGCGCAATGGTCCACTTGTTCGCGTGATCGTCGATCCCAATCCAGTTGATACACTCGTTCATGGCCCGCTCCTCCTGTATGTGGCTCTGCACTCGTTTCAAACTCGTGGTGTAACCCACGAATGTACCCGAGTGAGCGGGTCACTCCATTCTGTCTACGGCGATCGGTTCAGACTGCGTCAATCGATGATGTCTGCCGCCCGCCCCGCCGAAACATCCAGCCGCGATCGTCATGAGGCAGCCTCGGACAGACGGGCGTGGTTTGCCTCCCCGGGAACGCATCGAATTCGCACTGCGTCAGTGGTACAACGTCGGCCGCAGATGGATCCGCGCATTGACGTTTACAAACGGGAGCTTCTTCGCTGGAACGAGAAGGTGAATCTGATCGGTCCGGAAGCGAAGCAGAACCTCGACGAGCATATCGAGGAAGCGCTGGCCGCGGCGGAGATCCTGAAGCCGAAAGGGGAAGTGCTGGACTTTGGCAGCGGGGGCGGACTGCCTGCGATTCCGATGGCGATCGTTTCGGCGGAGGGGCGGTTTCACCTGGTCGAGGCCGACCGGAAGAAATGGGCATTTCTGAAGCACATCGCGCGCGAATGTTCGTTGAACGCGGTGGTGGTCGGTGATAGATTGTCGCGCGCTCTCACGCGGTTTCCTCCCGATCTGCGATTCTCCCTCGTCATTTCTCGGGCGGTGGGTCGTCCCGAGGAGTGGGTTCCGTCGCTCAAAGCGCATCTCGCGGACGGCGCTCGCATTGCGCTGTTTCAGGGCACGCCGGATGCGCCGGTGATCGCCGGATTCGACGATTCGGGGGCCCATAAGCTCCCGCGCGGCGACGCCAATTACCTCGTGACGCTGACGTTCCACGTGGAACAATGACGAAAATCGTTTCTCTCGCAAATCAGAAGGGAGGCGTCGGAAAGACGACGACCGCCATCAATCTCGGAGCCTCACTCGGGGCGTGCGAGCGGAAGGTCCTGATCGTCGATCTCGATCCCCAGGCGAACGCTACCTCCGGCGTCGGCATCAGCAAGACGCTCGACTTGACGATGTACGACGTCCTGGTCGACGGCGTGCCGATGCGCGAGATCATCCAGCCGACCGAGCTCCCCACCGTTTTCCTCGCCCCCTCCTCGGTCGATCTCGTCGGCGCCGAAGTCGAGCTCCGCGATTCGATCGGGCGCGAGTACCACCTCCGCCGTGCGCTCGAGAGCATCGCCGGCGACTACGACTACGTTCTCGTCGACTCCCCGCCGTCGCTCGGGCTTCTCACCGTCAACGGACTCGCGGCGGCCAACTCGGTGCTCGTGCCCATGCAGTGCGAGTACTTCGCACTCGAAGGCATCTCGCAGCTCCTCAATACCATCCAGCGCGTCCGCGAGGCTGTCAACGCATCGCTCGACATCGAAGGGATCGTCCTGACGATGTATGACGAGCGGATGAACCTTTCCCGCCAGGTTGCCGAAGAGGTTCGCACCCATTTTCCGGAGAAGGTCTACTCGACCATCATCCCGCGCAACGTCCGCCTCGGCGAAGCCCCTTCCTTCGGCAAACCGATTATCCTTTACGACATCCGATCGCGCGGCAGCGAGGCTTACGTCAATCTCGCCAGGGAGTTCATCCGCCGCGCGGAGAACGTGATCTGACGATGAACCAGAAAAAAGTGCTCGGCCGTGGCCTCGGCGCCCTCATCCCAGGTGGCGGCCGGTCCGATCAACCGCAGCACGCCGCCGGGATGATGCACGTCCCACTCGATCAGATCTCTCCCAATCCCTATCAGCCCCGCAAGACGTTCAACGAGGCCTCGATCGAAGAGCTCGCGCGCAGCGTCCGCGAGCACGGCATCGTGCAGCCGCTCGTCGTCACCCGCTCCGGCGACCGGTTCAAGCTCATCGCCGGCGAGCGCCGCTTCCGTGCCGCGCGCAAGGCAGGGCTGCAGACCGTCCCGGTCGTCATCAAAGACGACATCAAAGAAGGGGATGTGCTGGAGATCGCGCTCATCGAGAACATCCAGCGCGAAGATCTCAACCCGATCGAAGAGGCGCACGCCTACCACCAGCTGCACGAGGAGTTCGGGCTGACGCAGGAAGAGATCTCGAAGCGCGTCGGCAAAGAGCGGTCTACAGTCGCTAACTTCTTGCGTCTATTGAAGTTACCTGAGTCAGTCAAGAAACTTCTCGCCGGCGGACAGCTGTCGATGGGGCACGCACGTGCATTGCTCGCCGTCGAGTCGACGAAGAAACAGGAGCAGCTCGCCGAGCGTGTGGTCAGGCGCAACCTCAACGTCCGGCAGACAGAGATGCTGGCCGCGGAGAAGGCTCCAAAGCCGGTGGAGAAGAAAGAAACTGAGAAAGATGTCTTCACACGCGATGCGGAGGAGCGATTGACCCGCACGCTGAGGACGAAGGTCGACATTAATCGCAAACGGCGAGGCGGCGTGATCCACATCCGCTTCACCAGCGAGGACGACCTGATCCGGATTTACGACGATCTCATGGGGAGGCGACGATGAAAGGAAAAACTTCCGGCGAGCTGAACGGGTTTCTGGACCGCGGCGCGTCGTTCAAAGGTGAGCTCGAGTTCGAGGACACGATGCGCATCGACGGCAAGTTCAACGGCAAGATCACGTCGAAGAACGAGTTGATCGTCGGCGAGGCGGCGCAGATCGACGGCGACATACACGTCGGCAGGATCGCCATCAGCGGGACCGTCGTCGGCAAGATCGTCGCCGACCAGCGCGTGGAGATTCACCGGAACGGGAAGGTCTACAGCGACATCGACACCCCGGCGCTGATCATCGAAGAAGGCGCCGTGTTCCAGGGCAACTGCACGATGTCCGACCGGAAGAACGCGAACGTCGCGAACATCGCGAAGGCGCAATAGGTACACGGTGCACGGAGGCCGCTGCTCGAGCGGCTAACCGTCCGAGCACCGAGCACCGACGTCTAAATCCACCCCCGCATCCTCGCTGCCAGCACGATCGCTTCGGGGACGGTGAACTCGTCCTCCGGGCCTAACACGTCTTCCCACTGCAGGTCCCAGGCGGCCTCGAGGCGCTCGCCGTCCGTCCCCTCGGTGAAGTTCAACTCGCAGATGTCGCCGATGTACTTGCGCCCGTCGCGCAGCGGCAGGCCGAACGTGCGGCAGACGAGTGGCCGTGAGTCGTAGATCATGCACATCCCGGCCTCGTCGAGATTCGGACACGCCACCGAGGCGGTCCGATTGAAGAACACTTCCTTCTCCTTTTTCGAGCACTCGCGGAGGTTCGGATGCCTGGTCGACTCCATGACTTCGAGCGCTCGCTGGATGATCTTCTTTCTTCGGCTCGGGTTGAGCGCGGCAAGCCCTTGGGCGACGATCGGGACGTCGCCGGATCCGATCTCGAACAGCCCGTGGCAGCAGAGTGAACAGCCTCGCCCGCACTGCAGGTTCTGCGGCTGCGTGCGGCTCACGGAGCGGAACCACGCGTCCGCTCGGGCGAGAATGTTTTTGTACGACTCGTCGGCCATCGCGGAAGGCGTAACGGCGGGGGTGACAAGCTTCTTTCCGTTATGGTATACAGCGTCGGCTTTGGGGAAGCCGCGCCTCAACCGGCCTGCCGCAGCCTTCCCCGGCGCTGCGGTCCCTTAATTATGCAAATCAATTTGATGCCCGATTTCTCTCTACTCGCCGTCATGGTGATCTTCATCATGACGTACATGGTCGTGCGCAAATTCTTCCTTGGGCCGATCAACGACGTGCTCGAAGCACGTGAGCACGAGACGAAAACGGCTGAGCAGCGCTACGAAGAAGCGATGGCGAGATTCAGCGAAGCCACGGCCCAGGTCGAAGAGCGGCTGCACGTCGCCAAGAAGGACGCCTCTCAGATGCGCGACAAGTTCCGCGCGGAAGCTTCTGCGCAGCGAGCGACGCTCGTGGAGCGGACCAGCGCCGAAGCGAAGAAGCTCGTCACCGAAGCGGAGACGAAGCTGAATGCCGAGATCAAAGAAGTGCGCGAGACCCTCGGACGCGACGCCGAATCCCTGGCCCACCTGGCCGCCGAGCGGCTCCTCGGGAGATCCGTTTGATGCGCCGGCTCTTGTTGATCCTCCTGCTCCTGGCGGTCCCCGCCTTCGTTCTCGCGCAGACGCAGTCGCCAACGGGCGTGGCGCACGGGAGCGAGAAGGCAGGCGCCGAGGCGGCGCACGGCAGCGGGGAGCATGGCGGCGGTCACGAAGGGGCGAAGTTCCTCGGCCTTCCGACGTGGATCTTCAAGCTCGTCAACATGCTGTTGTTCATCGGCGTGCTGGGCTGGCTCATCGGAAAGCCGGTGAGGGGCGTGCTCGCTGAGCGGACGGCGGGGATTCAACGAGCCGCGCAGGAAGCGCGCGAACGCCGTGAAAAGGCGGATCGCGTCGCCGGTGACATTCAGGCGCGCCTGGCCCAGCTCGAGGACGAGCTGCGATCGATCCACCAGCGCGCGGAACAGGAAGGCGATCGCCAGAAGCGGGAAATGATCGCGGCAGCCGAGGCGGAGGCCGCGCGCATCCTGCAGAACGCCCGGGCGGAAGTCGACAGCCGGCTGAAGAACGCCAAGAGCGAGTTGACCGAATACGCCGGCCAGCTTGCCAGCGAGCGCGCCGCGCAGCTGCTTCGCGAGCGCATCACGCCCGAGGATCAGGCCAAGCTGTTCAAGGACAGCCTGACCCAGGTCGAGGAGGTGCGCTCGTGATCGTGCGCCGCTTCGCTCGTCCCTACGCGAAGGCCATCATGGACACCGCCGGCTCCACGGAAAAGGCAGACGAGATTCGCGCGGACCTTTCGCGTCTGAACGAGGTCCGGAAAAGCTCCGAGGAGCTACGAGACGTGTTCGCCAATCCCGGCATCGACGCCGACTCCAAAGTGGCCATCGCCAACTCCATTGCCGAGCGGATCTCGATCTCCGGGATCATGACCAGGAAGGTGATCGAGGTACTGGTCCGGAATCACCGCATGAACGATCTCGACGGCATCCTCGACGCCCTGACCTCGTACGTCAACGAGGCCACCAATACTGTAGTGGCGGAAGTCTCCAGCGCGCACGAGCTATCGAAGGAAGAGCAGGAATCGCTGCGCCGCACCCTGGAGAAGAAATTCGCCAAGCGGGTGGAGATGCGGGTGAAGACCGATCCGGCGCTGCTGGGCGGTTTCGTGGCCCGGGTGGGCAGCGAGATCTTCGACGCCTCGGTTGCCGGAAAGATCGAGAGATTCAGAACATCTTTGAGTTAATCGAATATCGCACAGCTTTGTGTTGATATTAACGGGGAACCAAAATGGCCGTTGATTTGCGAGCAGAAGAAATTACACAAATTATTCGTCAGCAATTGACGGGCATCGGGAAGGGCGTGGACGTCTCCGAGGTCGGCACCGTGACTTCGGTCGGCGACGGCATCGCCCGTGTCTACGGACTGGAGCGGGTCATGGCCGGTGAGCTGGTCATGTTCCCGCACGACATCGCCGGGCTGGCCCTCAACCTCGAGCAGGATTCCGTCGGCGTCGTTCTCCTCGGCGAGGCCTCCGCCATCAAGGAAGGCGACGAGTGCCGCCGCACCGGCAAGATCATGTCCGTTCCGGTCGGTCCGGCCCTGGTGGGCCGCGTGGTCAACGCCCTCGGCCAGCCGATCGACGGCAAAGGCCCGGTCGTCACCAGCGAGACTTATCCCATCGAGCGCCTCGCTCCCGGCGTCGTCGACCGCAAGCCGGTCAAGGAGCCGCTGCAGACAGGCCTGAAGGCCATCGACGCCATGGTTCCGATCGGCCGCGGCCAGCGCGAGCTGATCATCGGCGACCGCCAGACCGGCAAGACCGCGGTGGCCATCGACACGATCATCAATCAGAAGGGCAAAGACGTCATCTGCATCTACGTCGCCATCGGACAGAAGAAGTCGACGGTGGCGCAAGTGATGCGCACGCTCGAAGAGCACGGCGCGATGGAGTTCACGATCATCGTGAACGCCTCGGCCTCCGAGCCGGCGCCGCTGCAGTACCTCGCGCCATACGCGGGATGCGCCATGGGCGAGTACTTCCTCTACAACAAGCAGCACGCCCTCTGCATCTACGACGATCTTTCCAAGCACGCCGCGGCGTACCGCGAGATCTCGCTGCTGCTGCGCCGTCCGCCCGGACGCGAGGCCTACCCCGGCGACGTTTTCTACCTCCACTCCCGCCTGCTGGAGCGCGCCTCCAAGCTGTCGGAGGAGAAGGGAGGAGGCTCGCTGACGGCGCTGCCGGTCATCGAGACGCAGGCCGGCGACGTTTCCGCGTACATCCCGACCAACGTCATCTCCATCACCGACGGACAGATCTTCCTGGAGACCGACCTGTTCCACTCCGGCGTCCGCCCGGCGATCAACGTCGGCATCTCTGTGTCCCGCGTCGGCGGCTCGGCGCAGGTGCGCTCGATGCGCTCGGTGTCGGGCACGCTGCGCCTCGACCTGGCGCAGTACCGCGAGCTCGCTGCGTTCGCGCAGTTCGGTTCCGACCTCGACAAGGCCACCCAGTCGCAGCTGAACCGCGGCCGCCGTCTGGTGGAGATCCTCAAACAGGGGCAGTACCAGCCGCTGCGCGTCGGCCTTCAGACGGCGTCGGTCTTCGCCGGAACGAAGGGCTTCCTCGACAACCTCAACGTCGAAGCGGTGCGCCCGTTCGAAGCGGCGATGCACCAGAACCTGGTCGACGAACACCTCGAGCTGCTCGACCGCCTGGAGAAGGCGCCGAAGTTCGACGAGAAGCTGGAAGCGGATCTCCGCGCGGCGATCACCGACTTCAAGAACAACTACGTCAAGGAAAACGCGGGCGTCATCGTCGTCGCGTAAACCATGCCCAGCACGATCGACATCCGGCGCCGGATCCGCAGCACGAAGAACACGCAGCAGATCACGAAGGCGATGAAGATGGTCTCCGCGGCCAAGCTGCGCCGCGCCCAGGACCGCATCTTCGCTGCGCGTCCGTACGCTGCAGCGCTGCGCGAAGTGCTCGCCTCGGTGGCCACGCGCGTCGAGGGGATCTCGCATCCGCTGCTCGAATCGCGCGAAGCCGAGCGCAACGTCCTCGTGGTCATCATCACCGCGGACCGTGGCCTCTGCGGCGCGTTCAACACCAACGTCATCCGCGCCGCGGTGAACACCATTCAGGAGCGGGGCTGGCAGTCGGTGCAGCTGATGCCCATCGGCCGCAAGGCCATCGACTTCTTCAAGCGCCGGCCGTATCCGATCCGTCATTCCGCGCAGCTCGTGAAGGCGCTCTCGCTCGAGCACGCCCGCGAGATCTCGGTCATGCTCGGCGAAGACTTCACCAGCGGCGCCGCCGACGCGGTCTACGTCGTCTACAACGAGTTCCGCTCGATCATGTCGCAGATCGTGCGCGTCGACCGGCTGTTGCCGATCGAGCGCGCCTGGGATCAGAACGCGCCGGCGGTGGAGTACCTCTACGAGCCCGGCCCGGCGCAGATCCTGGGCGAGCTGCTACCCAAGCACATCGAATATCAGCTCTATCGCGCGCTGCTCGAATCAGCAGCCGCGGAGCAGGGCGCGCGCATGACGGCCATGGAAGCCGCCACCAAGAACGCGTCGGACATGATCAGCCACCTGACGCTGACGTACAACCGTATCCGTCAGGCCGCGATCACCAAGGAAATCATCGAAATCGTCTCGGGCGCTGCGGCGGCCGAAGGGTAATTCACGGAGAAAACAGATGGCAGCGACGGAATCGGCGGAATTCGCAGCGCATAAATTCGGCAAAGTCGTGCAGGTCATCGGACCGGCAGTCGACGTGCAGTTCGAAGAGGGGCATCTTCCGGAGATCTACAACGCGGTGCGCATCGTCGACGACGGCGAGCTCGGTCGCGTGAAGATCGACGTCGTCACCGAGGTGGCCAACCACATCGGCGAAGGGGTCGTGCGCTGTATCGCCATGAAGCCGACCGACGGCATGGTGCGCGGCATGAAGGCGATCGACCTGGGCGGTCCGATCACCGTGCCGGTCGGGCGGGAGACGCTCGGCCGCATCCTCAACGTCCTCGGCGAGGAGGTCGACAACCTCGGCCCCGTCAAGGCCGAGCACCACTGGGCCATTCACCGCGACCCGCCCAAGTTCGAGGACCAGTCCACCAACATCGAGATGTTCGAGACCGGCATCAAGGTCGTCGACCTTCTCGAGCCGTACACCAAGGGCGGCAAGACCGGCCTGTTCGGCGGCGCCGGCGTCGGCAAGACCGTTCTGATTCAGGAGCTCATCAACAACGTCGCCAAGGCGCACGGCGGTTACTCCGTGTTCGCCGGCGTCGGTGAGCGGACGCGCGAAGGGAACGACCTCTGGCTCGAGTTCGCCGAGAGCGGCGTCATCGTTCCGGGCGATCCGTCGAAGTCGAAAGCGGCCCTGATCTACGGCCAGATGACCGAGCCGCCGGGTGCGCGTCTGCGCGTCGGCCTGACCGGTCTGACGGTCGCCGAATACTTCCGCGACGCCGAAGGGCTGGACGTGCTTCTGTTCATCGACAACATCTTCCGCTTCACACAGGCGGGATCCGAAGTCTCGGCACTTCTGGGCCGCATGCCGAGCGCCGTCGGATACCAGCCCAACCTGGCCACGGAAATGGGCGAGCTGCAGGAGCGCATCACCTCCACGAAGAAGGGATCGATCACCTCGGTTCAGGCGATTTACGTTCCGGCCGACGACCTCACCGATCCGGCGCCGGCCACGGCCTTCGCTCACCTCGACGCCACCTCGGTTCTGTCGCGCCAGATCTCCGAGCTCGGCATCTACCCGGCCGTCGATCCGCTGGCGTCGACTTCGCGCATCCTCGATCCGCGCATCGTCGGCGAGGAGCACTACAACACCGCTCGCGCGGTGCAGGCGGTTCTGCAGAAGTACAAGGACCTCCAGGACATCATCGCCATTCTCGGAATCGACGAGCTGTCGGAAGAAGACAGGATCATCGTGGCGCGGGCCCGGAAGATTCAGCGCTTCCTCTCGCAGCCGTTCCACGTGGCCGAGCAGTTCACCGGCATTCCGGGCCAGTACGTGAAGGTCGCCGACACGATCCGCGGTTTCCGCGAGATCGTCGAAGGGAAGCACGACGACATTCCGGAACAGGCCTTCATGCTTCAGGGAACGATCGAGCAGGTTCGCGAGCGCGCCGAGCAGATGAAGCGCGAAGCAGCCTAGAGGACCAGCAATGGCGGACGTTCTTCCGACGAAGTTCAGACTCACCGTCGTCACGCGCGAGCGCAAGATCATCGACACCGACGTCGAAGAAGTGCTGCTGCCCGCCTACGACGGCGAGATCGGCGTTCTTCCCGGCCACACGCCGCTCCTGACGACGCTTCGGATCGGCGTGATGCGGTACCGTGCCGGCAACGCCGTCGAGCGAATCGTGCTGTCGTGGGGCTTCGCGGAAGTTCTTCCCGATCGGGTGATCGTTCTCGCCGAGCGCGGCGTCCTGCCGTCGGAGATCGACTACACGGCGGTGGAGGCGGAGCGCGCGGCGGCAGAGAAGGAGTTAGCGTATCTGTCGTCGCAAGATCCCGAGTTCGCAATCGTGGAAGGGCGCCTCGAGGAATCGGTGGCGTTGATCAGCGTCCACCGGGATTTTCTTTGACCGGCGGGTCGCACGGACGGCGCGAAGCGGAGAGATGATAGAAGTCGGACGGCGGGCGCTTGTTCTCAGCGGCCTCGTCCTTGCATTCATCGCGGCGGTCACTTCATTATCCCGGAGCATCGATGGAACCGTGGCTGGAAAGCTTCGCGCGGACGAACTTTGTCCGCAGTGCTGATACTGCGCACGATCTGAAGACACCACTCAACGTGGCAGTCCTCAATCTCGAGCTGCTGCGGATGCGCGTGCGCAGGCTCATCGACGGTGCCGAGG
>JADGOA010000083.1 GCA_017883215.1 Thermoanaerobaculia bacterium
CTCAGGACTCGTACAATCCGCCTCTCATGCGCGCCGCCGCTCTTCTGCTGCTCGTCGCTGTTCCACTCGCTGCGGCCGAGCCCATTCCGATCGTCGTCCATGTCGACCGGCCGCTGCATTCGTTCGATCCGACGAACGCCCTCGGCGCCACCATCGACGCACACGCGGAAGGCGAAAACAAAGAGATCTTCACCAGGCCGAACCTCGACGCCATCGCATCCGCAGGCTTTCACCATCTGTCGTACCGGCTGATGACCGAACTGGCCGGCGAAGCATGGCACTGGAATCCCTCAGGCAGCTGGAGCGATGCGAAAAACCGGCAGGGCTACTGGACCTCGTCCGCAACTCCGTCATCAGCGATCGAAATGTCTTACGGCTATCGCCTGCCGCGCCGTGGCAACACGATGGACCAGGCGCGCAACGACAGCTACTCGCGGATCGATGACGGCGACCTGTCGAGCTTCTGGAAAAGCAATCCTTACCTCGACGAGCGCTACGCAGGTGAATCGCGGCCGCAGTGGATTCTGGTCGACCTGGGCGCGGTATATGAGATCGATGCCGCGCATATCGCATGGGGCCGGCCTTTCGCGATCGATTATCGCGTTCAGTACTGGCCGGACGGCGACGCCATCCATATGCCTCAGGAGCACCACTGGGCAGATTTTCCGCGCGGCGCGATCACGGACGCACGCGGCGGAACGGCGACGCTTCGCCTCTCCAGCCGTCCATTGCACGTCCGCTATCTGCGGCTGCTGATGACCCGCTCGTCGCACACGTCCGCCGCGCCGTCGACCGACTTCCGAGACCGCGCCGGCTATGCGGTCCGGGAGCTCTGGATCGGAAGGCTCACCGGCTCTCGATTCGCCGACCGGATGCGCCATGGCCGGAGAAACGACCGGCAGACGTTGATCTGGGTCTCGTCGACCGATCCGTGGCACCGCGCCGTCGACCGCGATCCCGATGTCGAACAACCAGGCCTCGACGCAGTGTTCGCAAGCGGTCTGACTCGTGGACAGCCGATGCTCACCCCCGTGTCGCTGCTCTACGGAACCCCCGACGACTCGGGCGCGGAGATCGCGTACCTCGAGAAGCGCGGCTATGCGGTCACGCACGTCGAGATGGGTGAGGAGCCGGACGGCCAGGAGATCGTCCCCGAAGATTACGCAGCCCTGTATCGCCAGTGGGCGCACGCGATCCACGCGATCGATCCGTCGCTCCGCCTGGGCGGCCCGGCGATCCAGAGCACCGTCGACAGAACTCCGACATGGCCGGACGCGGGCGGCAAGACGTCGTGGATCGGGCGCTTCGTCGACGACCTCCGGGCCCACGACCAGCTCGACGATCTCAACTTCCTCTCCTTCGAGTGGTATCCGTTCGACAACCTCTGCCAATCGCCACAGGAGCAGATCGTGCGCGCTCCGTCGATGCTGATGCCGGTTCTGCGCGGCTGGCTCGAAGGCGGCGTACCGGAGAACATCCCATGGTTCGTCACTGAATACGGCTACTCGTCGTACGCCGGTGCACCGGAAGTGGAGATGTACGGCGCGATGTTCAACGCGGAGTTCGTCGCCCAGTTCCTCAGCATCGGCGGAGCGGAGGCGTACTTCTACGGGATCGAGCCCGACGTGCTGATCAGTGAAGCGCGTTCGTGCGGAACGTGGGGAAACCTGCTGCTTTTCCTCTCCGACGACGAGCATCACATCCGCTATCGGCTGCCGGCGTACTGGGGCGCGCGGATGGTGAACGAGGAGTGGGCGCTGGCACGCGGCGGCGAACATGTGACGCACGAGACCACGGTCGCGCGGAGCGGCGGTCTCGTGACCGCCTACTCCGTTCACCGGCCCGACGGGACGTGGGCCGTGCTCGTGATGAACAAGAGCGACAGCCGGCCGGAGCGCGTCCACTTCGTTTTCCACGGATCCGGCAAGGAGAGATCGTTCAACGGTGAGGTCGCCGTGACCCAGTACTCGCCGGCGCAGTACGCATGGCACGCGGCCGGCGAGGAGGGGCATCCCACGCGCGCTCTGCCGCCGCTGCGCAGGACGATTAGCGACCCGTCATCCGGATTCGAGTTGCCGCCGCTCTCGATCACGGTGGTCAGTGGAGTGGTGGGTCGGGAGTAGGCAGGATCAGGAAGCCAGCAGCAGCCTGCTGAACCGATGACCGGAGGGCCGCCGGACAAGAATGTCCGTCGGCAGCGGACAAGAATGTCCGCTCTCCACTCTCCCCCCACCGCTCTCCCTATTCGCCTCCGCGTCCGTCAGCCATCGAGAACACGCTGAAGCAGCGCGGCAAAGTCGACGTCTCGCGTATCATCCGCGACGGTGGCGATCGGGTCGCAACCGGGGGTGCATTTGAAGGTTCTCGAAACGGACCGGCTCATTCTGCGGAGGTTGTCGACGGCGGACGCGGCGTTCATTTTCGACCTCGTCAACGATCCTGACTGGCTGCGCTTCATCGGCGACAAAGGGGTGCGCACGCTCGACGACGCCCGCAATTACATCCTGAACGGGCCGGTGGAGATGTACGGCCGGCTCGGATTCGGCCTCTGGTGCGTCGAGCTCAAATCCGATGGCTCTCCGATCGGCATCTGCGGTCTGATCAAGCGAGAGACGCTCGAGGACGTCGATGTCGGATTCGCCTTTCTGCCGGCGTTTCGCGGCTGCGGTTATGCCGTTGAATCTGCGACCTCCGCGATCGCGTACGGCAGAGACAAGCTCGGCCTGAAGCGGATCGTGGCCATCACATCGCCGAAGAACGACCGCTCCGCACGCGTGCTCGAGAAGGCCGGTCTCCACTTCGAAAAGATCGTCCGCCCTTCGGAGGCATCCGCGGAAGTTAGCCTCTTCGCGGCCGAGCTTTGACCTGAGCTGAATGGCCATCGTCCCGCCGGCGTCCGCGGGTGCGAGGTGGTATTTCGTCGAAAGCTCGCCAGGCGATACATTCAACAGTTCAGATGGACGTCTACGAAAAGGCTCTCATCACCGTCCTGCTCTGCAACGCGCTTTTCGTAGCAATCTCGCTCCCGCTCGCGCTACGGCGGATCCCGCCTAACCGCGCCTACGGCTACCGCACGCGCACGACGTTGTCCGACGAACGGATCTGGTACGAAGCCAACGCTTATTTCGGCCGGCGATTGATCATCGCCTGCGCAGCGGCCGCGCTCGCATTCGTTGGGCTCTTTCTCTTCCGCGACCTGGCTCCAGGAACGTTTCTAAATGTCTCCGTCGTCGCTCTCGTGGCGCCCGCCGCAATCGCGACCATCATGACGTCCCTGTTCATCGCTCGCTCCTTCTGAAGCGAGGCGATGACTGAACGACGACGATGGGGGCTCGGGGGTCGGGGCTCGGGAGGATCGAAGGGCGCGCAGCCACCTGTAAACGCCCGCAGCTCTGTTCGGGCGTCTGCAACGGCGACCGCCAGCGTCACCCGACCACCGCCCTCCGAGCACCGAGCACCGACTATTCGTCGACGTGCACGTCATCGGGCGGACGTGGTTCTGCGTCGCCGCGCGCGCGCACCTTGCGGCTGGCGCGGATGAACGCCTGCTCGATCGCTTCCCACGCCTGCTCGAATCCGCCCTTCAGCTCCGCCGCTGCGGGTCCGCCGGATTTTTGCAGGTCGGCGAGGACTTGTCTGGTTTTCGCGGCCGCCGCGCGCAAGGCATCGCCGACTTCGGAGGCGTCGCCGCGCGCACCTTCCATCGACTTTTTTGCTCGCGTCCGGAATGTCTCGACGTCGAAGCCCCACTGACGGAGCTCGTCTGCGATCTTGTTGTCGTGCTTTGGTCCGCCTTCAGGTTGAAGAGGTTCACTCATCTTGCGGTACCTCCCTGCAGCGATGAATAGGTCCTTCTGTTTGTTTTCGGCCGCTTCATGCGTCACACAACACTGCGCGGAATCCAGGAAACAGCCGGGCGCGGGACGCCCGGCTGCGGGGGGCGAGACGCCCGCACTCCAGGAAACTAACGCCCGGAATTCGTCCGGGAGATGCGCTTACTTTCCGATCTTCCGGCCGACGTCGCGGACGGCATCGCCGACCTTCCGGCGCGCTTTCCCGAATCCGTGCTCCACGTCGCCGGCGCTTTCCTGATCCGCCCCTTTCTTCTCCAGGACCGGGTCGGCGGTGGCGCGGCCAATGGACTGCTTGGCACGTCCCGCCAACTGATCGATTTTCCCGCGCACTTCGTCTTTATTTGGTCTCATAGAACACCTCCACCCCTTTCCCTCTCAAGAATCAGGCCGGAAATGGCGGGCTGTGCTGTTTCGAATCCGCTGTGGCGATGCGCGATGAAGCGGCCGCTACAGCAGCCGTTCCTTCGCGCACCACCGCGGAACGACGAGCCCGGCAATGGCGTCGTATGCGAAATGGACGAGGATCGCCGGCAGCAGCGATTGTCCGTAGATCACCACCGCGTGAAACCCAACCGCGAAGAGGAAGATCACGGCCACGCTGCGCCAGCCCTGCAGCGCGTGCCCGAGGGAGAAAACGACGGCGATGACTGCGACCGAGATCGCGATCGAGTGCGTCACTCGAAACAGCAGCCGGTATGCGACCCCTCGATACGCGATCTCTTCGGCTATGGCGGCAACGGCACAGAGGAGAAGATACGGAACGAGCTCCGCGCGCCCCTGCGGCAGCAGATCGCAGAGGCGCCCCTTCGACTCTGCGGAGCGGAGAGGCCAGAAAATCCGCAGCGCCAGCAGCGCCACTACGAGCAGAGCGATCGCCCACATCGCGCGCGGCGTTTGCGGTACGAGCGTGAGCGCGATCGTGTTCGTCCCCGCCGCAACCAGCGCGAAGCCGTAAATGACGATCTGAAACAGGATCGTCTGCCAGTAGAAGAGGGCCCGCGGAATCGGCAGCACTCCACCGCGCAACCGCGCCTTCGTGCGGAAGGCGAGAATCGGCAGCGCGACGCCGATGAACAGCAGAAATGCGGTCCCCCAGAGGTCGATGCGCCAGGCCATCTTGCTGCGATTGTCCCATGCGCGGGGAAGACGGACCGCGGATCGGGGACCGCGGACCGCAGACCGCGGTTGCTCCGGTCATGCTGAGCGAGGTGGATCGGGTGGGCGTGAGCGAAGCATCTCAAAATGCCAAAAGCGTGACTCGCTGAAAATTCACCACAGAGGCACAGAGAGCACAGAGAGCACAAAGACTGTTCCTCTGTCTTTCTCTGTGTCCTCTGTGTCTCTGTGGTGAAAGAGAAGCTTCGTATCGCCACGCTCCCGATTTCTGCACAGCCTCTCAGGATGATGGGGAAAACTGCGGTCTGCGGTGTGCTGTCTGCGGTCCGCGGTCCGCGGTCCGAAGTACCATGCCGCCCGATGCGGCGATTCGACCGGTTCGTCAACGCGCTTGCCTGCGCGCCTGTCTCGGAACGCGCCTGCAACCAGTATTCGCGGCTCGACGGCGATCTTCGGGGCAATGCCATTCGCCGGCGCAATCTGCGGCTTTATCTCGCCGAGGTCGCGGCGATCGGACCCGATCTGCTGCTCGTCGGTGAAGCGGTCAGCTATCGCGGCGGACTGCTGACCGGCATCGCCTTCGTCAGCGAGACGGTCATGCTCGGCGGCGTCGACATCGCCTCCCCTCCACACCACATCCTCGGTGCGGCTCACGGTTATCGCAAAGCGACTACAGGCCCGCGCCTTTCCACCGAAGCGAGTGCGACGATGGTCTGGCAGACGATCCGGTCGATCGATCCGCTTCCGCTGCTGTGGAACGCGTTTCCGTTTCACCCGTTCCACGCCGGCCGTCCGGAGTCGAACCGCATCCCGAACTCGAGCGAGCTCGAGACCGGCGGCCACTTCATCGACATGCTCGTGCGGATGTTCTCGATCGGGCGCGTGGTGGCCGTGGGCAATCAGGCCGACGTCTCGCTCGCCCGCCGCGGCATTCCCCATGAGAAACTGCGGCATCCTTCGATGGGCGGCAAACAAGAATTTGCCGATGGAATGGCCCGGCTGTCGCAATGACCGGGTTACGGGGTTACGAGGTGCCCCCGGGCGGGCGTGACTTCGAAACCTCGTGACCCCGCAACCCTTTTCTGTGTTGGAATGACGGCCATGAAGAAAAGCCAGATCCAGGAAATCAAGGAAGGAAAGGCGATGCGGACGCGCACCTACTCCGGGCGCCTTCAACCATTCGGCCCGAAGGCTCCCCTGCCGACGAAGAACGCCGTCCGCCTCTCCACCGTCCCGAGCTCCGCGAAAGAGAAGTACGACGGCGGGCGGGACAAGAAGTAGCGCGTGGCGAGTAGTGAGCAGGGGAACGGGAGTCGCCGCTCGCTGCTCCGCTACCCGCCAATGTGGTACATCTCGACCTTCCGCGTGCCGCGCGTCGCTTCGGATCGGATCTCGGAGTAGCGATCGGCGCGGAGGCGCCAGACGTTGGCGATCGCGGAGAGCACCTCCTGGTCTGGTGTGCCGCTTCGCAGCACGCCGCGAAGGTCGAATCCGCGGCCGGCGAACAGGCAGGTGAAAAACTCCCCTTCCGCGGAGAGGCGTGCGCGCGTGCACGTTCCGCAGAACGGCCGCGTCACGGAGCCGATGACACCGATCTCGCCGGCGCCGTCGAGGTAGCGCCAGCGCTCGGCCACCTCGCCGAGGTAGTTCGGCTCCGCCGGCTCGATGGGCCACTCGCGGCCGATGCGCTCGACGATCTCGCGCGCCGACACGACGTCGTCGAGCCTCCAGCCGTTGGTGTTGCCGACGTCCATGTACTCGATGAAGCGGACGATGTGACCGCTGTCTCGGAACCGCCGCGCCATGTCCAGGACGCCGTCGTCGTTGATGCGGCGCTTGACGACCATGTCGATCTTCACCGGAGCAAGCCCTGCGGTCGCAGCGGCATCGATGGCCTCGAGGACGGCAGCGACGGGGAAGTTGGCGTCGTTCATGGCGCGGAACACCGCGTCGTCGAGCGAATCGAGACTGATGGTGATCCGCTGCAGGCCGGCTGCCCGCAACGATTGCGCCTTCTCCGGTGTCAGAAGCGATCCGTTCGTCGTCAGCGTCAGGTCGCGGAGCCCGTCGATGGCGGCGAGCATCTCCACGAGGCGCTCGAGATCGCGCCTGATCAGCGGCTCGCCGCCGGTGAGGCGGATCTTCTCGACACCGTTGGCGACGAACAGCCGGGCCGCGCGCGCGATCTCCTCGAACGTGAGCAGGTCGCTGCGCGAGAGGAAGACGAAGCTCGACCCGAAGATGTCACGCGGCATGCAGTACGAACAGCGGAAGTTGCAGCGGTCGGTGACCGAGATCCGCAGATCGCGCAGGGGCCGTGCGAGTGTGTCGTGAACCGTCACGCCGGGAGACAACTACTCCTGCGCGAACAAAAACTCCATGATTTTTCGCATGCGCGAGCGTGGCAGAGACACGGGGATGAGGCGTGAGGCATGGGCATGACGTCGAGAGCTCCCCACTCATGCCTCATGCCTCATGCCACTGGCCACAGACAAGAGTGTGTGTGCTACTCGATCTGGTGATACCCACTCCGGAAATACACCAGGGGCTCGCCGTTCCGGGAGGCAACTGAAACGACCTCGCCGACGAAGATGGAGTGATCGCCGCCCGGCAGCTGGCCGTGAAGGCGGCATTCGATGGTCGCCAGGGCGTTGGCGATCAGTGGAACGCCGAGCGTGCCGTCGTCCCACTCCACGCCGGCGAACTTGTCGGCGCTGCGAGAGGCGAAGCGGTCCGACAACCCGGCCTGATCAGCGGCCAGAACGTTCACCGCGAACTTCTTCGAGGTGGCGATGGCATCGTGGCTCTTGACGCTCTTCTCCACGCAGACGAGTACCAGCGGCGGATGCAGCGACAGCGAGGCAAAGGAGGCCGCCGTCAGGCCGTAGGGCGTGCCGTCGAGCTCCGTCGTCACCACCGTCACCCCGCTGGCGAAATGCGACATGGCCAGCTTGAATTGCGCGTCGTCGATCGGCATGCATCCCCTCCCCGGGCGCAGTTTACCGAAGTCACTCCGGACGTGGAGCGACCGCAGGACGCGGCTGCGAAGCTGCCGACGCGCGCTGCGCGTTCGCACAAATTGGTGCGCATGCGGCGCAGCGGTGGCCTAGGGCGTGTCCGCGAGAATCGCCCTGGCCGCCGCGCGCGCGCTCGCCAGCGCCGCGTCCGACAGCAGCCCATCGTCTCCGACCCAATCGCCGGCGATATACAGTCCGCGCACCGGCGTGCGCACGTCGGGACGCTTCGCGTGCGGAGTCACGAGAGCGTTCGAAACCGTCATCGACGGGAGAAAGCGGCGGTGGACGACGACCTCGCGCCAGCCCGGCTGCAGGTCGTCGAGCAGCGCCTCCAGCTCAGGTTCCTCGCCGCCCAGGACGTCGTGACGGCAGGACGACTCGATCTCGTCGTCCGCGGCCGCTGCGCCATCGTTCTGGTACTTGGCCAGGTGAATGAGCGCCCCACCCTGCGGCGTCAGCTGTGCCCAGCGGGAATGCACCGAGTAGTACAGCGGCCGGTCGATTCCGATCGCGAACGTCGGCCGTGGCTCCGGCAGCTTCGACAACGCCACGTCGAGGCATGCCGCCTTCACCGGTTTCATCTCCGGCCAATCGAGCCCGCTGGTCATGGCTCGGGCGGCTCGTGGTGAGACCGCGAGAAGGACCGTGTTCGCCGGAATCCGCGCTCCGCTCTCGCCCATGTCGGCGCTCTCCGGCAGAGCGACCGAGCGCGTGTCACGTCGATTGGATATCTCGAGCTCTCCGATCTCGACCCCGCTCACCGCTTCATCGTGTACGACGCGCACGACGTGAGAGCTGGTCACGAACCTGACGCCTGCGGCAACCGCATGGCTATGGAGTGCGTCGACGATCTTCTGCCATCCCTCGTTCACGTACACCGTGCCGCGGCTGACCAGTTGCAGCCGGGCCAACGCATACGCAGCACTCTGCTCGCCGGCGGCCGCTGAATACGTGGCCAGACGGATGTAACTTTCGATCACTTGCCGCAGGCGCTCGTTGCGGATATTGGCGTCGAGCCACTGGCGCACGGTCATCGATGCGTAGAGCGACGGCTTCATGCGGCGGAGCCGCAGCAGAAATCCGGCCGCCTCGAGCTTCCCCTTCCCATCGAGCAGAGAGCTCGTCAGGGCCGAAAAGAGACCGACCGGAAGGCGATACCGCGACCCTTCGAGCAGCGCGAGCCCGGAGATCGCCGGATGGCCGCCACGCGCCGGAATGCCGAGCTCCTGGTAAACCGACCATCCGGCGCCGCCGCGCGCAACGGCGTGCGGACCGAGGTTGAAGCGAAAACCCTGTCGGATATGGGTCACGGCGCGGCCGCCGAGGTCGCGGCGGCGCTCGAACAGCGTGACGGCCCGTCCCTGGCGCGCCAGGTAGATGGATGCAGCAAGGCCGGCGATCCCGCCGCCAACAACGATGATTCGTGAGGTCACGGTGCTCCGATGGTAACGCAGTTCGGAAGCGCAGCCGACTCGCGCGAACCCTCTGATCGGCAATGAGCTTACGTCCTGGCAGGGACGAATTTGCAAAATTCGCTTTTTTGGTAGAATCCGGCGCGTCTCTACGGTTCAGTGTTTCCTTTGGAAGGTGGCGTTCATGAGAAAGTTTGTTCTCGGACTTGCAATGTTGTTGTCTGCCGTCACGCTGTTCGGCGCTGAGCGTCAGACCGCACCCGATATTACGCCGCCGGCAAATGGCGAGGAGTGGGTGAAGCTGAGCAGTACCGAGAAGCTCTTCTGGGCGATCGGTTACTCGCAGGGATATCAGGAAGCGCTGGCGAAGATCGATATCGCTGCCGGCCCCACCTCCCCCTGTGCCAGCCTGGCTGCCCGCACTGAGCGGCAGACCTCGACGTTGGGCAAAGTGAGCGGATTCGAAGTCGTGTCGGGACTCGAGAAGTTCTACTCAGACCCCGCGAACACGGTCATCCCGGTCGGCATTGCCATTCGCATCTACCTCCTGCAGTCGAGCGGGAAGGATCAGACGACGATTCAGGAGCTGATCGAGACGGCGCGCGTGCTGGGCGCCGAGTCGCGACGCGTACAGAAGTAGCGCCGGCGCGCCGAAGCGATCCCGCGGATCGCTCTCTGCCGGGCAATGAATGCCGCGCAAACGCGCGGCATTCGCGTTTCTGCGGGCACTCCTTTCGCGCAACACGCCAGCCCCCCCTTCGTACAATGGGGGTGTGGCATTGATCCGCGACTGGCTCGATCTCGGCAGAACCACCATCAACTCGCTCACCACGGACGAGATCACTAATCTCTATTCGCGCGACTGGACCGACACGCGGAAGGCTCTCCTTGCCGAGCACGAGAGTGAAATCGCGCAGGAGCGGCGCCGTGTGCGGCGCCTTCTCCGCACCACAAGCGCGATGTTCCACGGTCTCGCCAAACGCCTGTCGCCGATCCGGCGAGTCGTCTTCGTCATCGCCTTCGCCTGGTTCTTCCTGGCTCTGTTCCGCTATTTCGGCAGGATCGACGAGGTGCGGCTGTGGACGTTCGCAAATGTCGCTGGTGCGTTTCTGGTGATGGTCGTGCTCCTGGCGATGGAGCTGATCGACAAACTCAAGTATCGGGACGAGCTGACGCTCGCGCGCGAGCTGCAGGCGACGCTGATTCCGAAATACCCGCCGCGCAACGACTCGTACGACATCGCTGCCTTCAATCACATCGCCAACACGGTGGGAGGCGATCTTTACGATTTCGTCCCGCTCGCGGACGGCCGCATCGCGGTGCTCTTCGGGGACGCTTCGGGACACGGCATGGCGGCGGGGCTGGTCATGGCCGTCGCTCACGCCGCATTTCGCACCCAGCTCGACATCGACGCATCACCGGCGGGGATCATCGGAAGCCTCAACCGGATCCTCTGTCGCACCGGTGGCTCGCGCTCCTTTTTCGCATGCTGCTACGTCCTCCTGTCGCCGGACGGCTCGTTCAGCGTGACGATGGCCGGGCACCCGGCGATCCTGAAGCTCGACGCCGCCGGGAAGATCGCCGACCGCATCACCCGCGGCGCCTATCCCCTCGGCATCAAACCCGACCTGCAGTGGGAAGAGATGCATGGGACGCTAACCCGCGGCGAGCGGCTGCTTCTGCATTCCGACGGCCTTCCCGAGTCGCGCAACGCCGACGACCGCGAATTCGGCGACGCCTATGTGGAGTGGGTCATCAACAACTACGGCGGCGCGACGGCCGCGACGCTCACCCAGGCGCTGGTCGACGAATGGCGGAAGTTCACCACCAGGAAGCCGGCGGAAGACGACGTCTCGATCGCGGTGATCGAGAAGCGGTGAGGGGGCATATGCGCTAACTCGAACGCTCCGCCTCGGAGCAGAGTCACGAGCTCGGTCCCCTCGCCCCGCGGCGCGAGCGCGCTCAATCACGCTGTACGAACGTCCGCGGGGCGAGGGGAT
>JADGOA010000084.1 GCA_017883215.1 Thermoanaerobaculia bacterium
ACTTCGTCGTGGAAGGCCTTGATGTCGAAGCGGTCGCCGAGCTCTTTGCGCGCATGCTCCCGCAACTCGGTGATCTTCAGCTGTCCGATCTTGTATCCGAGAGCCTGACCGGGCCAGACGATGTAGCGGTCGGTCTCGCTCTGCACGTCGACCTCGTCGATGGCGGAATGGTCGTGGAAGAACTGGACGACCTGCTCGCGCGTCCATTTCTTCGAGTGCAGCCCGGTGTCGACGACGAGACGAATGGCTCGGAGCATCTCGTCGTTGAGGCGACCGAAATCGTTGTACGGATCCTGATAGAAGCCAACCTCTTTCCCGAGCTTCTCCGAATAGAGCGCCCATCCTTCGACGAACGCGGTATAGCCGCCCTGGCGCCTGAACATCGGAAGGTCCGTCAGCTCCTGGGCGATGGAGATCTGCATGTGGTGGCCGGGAACGCCTTCGTGGTAGGCGGTCGACTCCATGGTGATGGTCTTGCGCTCGGTCGGGTCGCTGGTGTTCACGTTGATACGCCCCGGACGCGATCCATCCGGCGCTCCTTCGTTGTAGTCGGCCGCGGCGGCATTTTTCTCGCGGAAGGACTCCATCGGTATGACTTCGAGCTTTGCCTTCGGGAGGCGGCCGAACAGCTTCGGCAGCTGCGCGTACATCTGGTCCTCGTACTTGCGGTAGATGTCGAGGATCTGATCGCGCGATTTCGCGCGCAAGTCGGGATTCTTGTCCACCGCCGCGTTGAACGTCTTCAGGTCGTCAAAACCGAGCTTCTTCGCGATGGCCAGCATCTCTGCTTCGATGCTCGCGACTTCCTTCAGCCCGATCTCGTGAATCTGGTCGGGCGTGAGCTTCGTCGTCGTCGACTGCCGCGCCCGCATGGCGTAGATGGCCGGGCCGTTCGGCAGCGACCACATGCCCACCTGCGCGCGGCCGGCAGGCGCGTAGTCGTCACGGACGAACTTCGTGAATTTCGCATACGCGGGAAGGACCGAGGTGGAGATGGTGTCGAGCATGGCCGTGCGAATGCGCGCGCGGTCGGCGTCGCTCACGCTCGGTGGAAACTTCGCCAGCGGAGCGGCAAACGGCGTCTTCTCCGCGGGTAACGCCGCGATGTGCTCCGCCTGTCCGGCGACTTTCTCGAGCAGGAACTTCGGCGGCATCAGCTTGTCGCGCATTCCGTGGCGCATTACGGCGATGGTGTCGTCGACCTGCCTGGGGAAGTTGTGGAGGCGGGTGATGTAGTCGTCGTAGTCCTTCGTGATCTGAAACGACAGGAGCGACGGGAACTGCGCCGCCATCAGGTGGATGCCGCTCATCTGGGTGACAGGCATCTCCCGGATCTTGAACGCGTACTCCTCGCGATCGTCGCGAAGATTGCGGATCATGAGCTCGCGATTGAGCCTCTCCTGTTCTGAAAACCCGGCCGGGCTGATGGCCTCGAACCTTCGCAGAAATGCGGCGTTGGCGCGGGCTTCACGCTCGACGGCGGCCTCGGAGAGGTCGCTGGAACGGTCGTTGTACCGCTTGTCGCCGAGGATCGACGCGTACTCGGGAGCTCGCCGGAGCTGAGCCTCCCACTGCTCCTGGATGAGATCGCTCAGCGCTTTCCGCCGCTTGTCGAGGCCGGCGGCCGAAGGCTCTGCAGCGAAGGCGGCGGAAACGAAGACGAGCGAGAGGAGCGCCGTGATGAACGTTCGCATGCGCGAAGTTTACGTGACGCGCTCCCAAACGTTGCGTTGGATGCTGGGTATCTCTGTGTCCTCTGTGCCTCTGTGGTGAAAAACCCGAGCCGCAAACAGGACGCTTCCGCTTTCTGCACAGCCTCTCAGGACATCACCGCATAGATCCGCCGCGGCGGTTTCCGGGAGTGCCCCCGCGACTGCACCCTCACTTCACGGCGACCGCGCGAGCCTGCTTGTAGTCGATCACGCCGGCAAACATCTTCTCCAGCGCATCCTGCAGAAGCGTTCTCATCCCCTGATCCTGGGCGATCTTGCGCAGATCGTCGATCGGAGCGCGCCGCTGCACCGCCCGCTTCACCTCGTCGGTGCCGACGAGCAGCTCGTGGACGCCCAAGCGTCCTTTGAAGCCGCTGTTGTTGCAGATCTGGCAGCCCTTGGGCCTGTAGAGCGTCAACTCCGGGGTGTACTCGACACCAGTGCGGTCGAAGTAGTCGGCCCCATACGCCTCCACGATGTCGTTGAAGTCCTGGACGGTGGGATGGTAGGCCTCTTTGCATTTGCAGAGCGTGCGCACGAGGCGCTGGGCCATGATGCCGAGCAGCGCGTCCGCGAAATTGAAGGGATCGATTTTCATGTCCAACAGGCGGGTGATCGTCTCCGGCGCCGAGTTCGTGTGCAGCGTTGAGAAAACGAGGTGACCGGTCAGGGAGGCCTCGATGCCGATGGCCGCGGTTTCGTGGTCGCGCATCTCACCGACCATGATCACGTCGGGGTCGGCGCGCAGGAACGAGCGCATGGCGGCTGCGAAGGTGAAGTCGATCTTCGGCTGCACCTGCACCTGCCGCAACCCCTTCTGTGTGATTTCGACAGGATCCTCGGCGGTCCAGATCTTCATGTCGACGGTGTTGATGAACCCGAGTGCGGAGTGCAAGGTGGTGGTCTTGCCCGAGCCGGTCGGCCCCACGACCAGGCAGATACCGTACGGCTTGGCCAGGATCTCCTTGAACGCCGTGAGGTTGTAATCGCTGAAGCCCATCTTGTCGAGCGGCAGCGGCTTCGAGCCCGCGAGGATACGCATGACAACGTCTTCGTTGCCGTTTGCTGTCGGGATCGTGGCGACGCGGAGCTCGATGACCCCCTTCGAGTATTTGAAGCGGATCTTTCCGTCCTGCGGTTTGCGCCGCTCGGAGATGTCGAGCTTCGACATGATCTTGAGGCGCTGTACGAGCGCGTTGCGATGCGGGCCGGGAATCTCCATGAACTTCTCGCACTCGCCGTCGACGCGGATCCGGATCAGGCAGGGATTCTTGGGTCCGTCCGGCTCGACGTGTATATCCGACGCGCCACGGTTGAAAGCCTCGATGATGAGCTGGTTCGCCAGGCGCACGATGCCCGAGTCGGTCTCGTCGATCTCCGCCTCCGGAACCTTCTCCTCTTCGATCTCGCCCGCCTCGCCATCGCCGAGCATGTCGATGATCTTGGCCAGGTCGGCCGCGTCCTGTGAGAGCGCCTCTTTCTCGCCGTACGAGTTGGAGATGTAGGCCAGGATCTCGTGCTTCATCCCCACCCAGAACTCGTACCGCGGCGCGAGATTCATGGACCGCAGTCCGTCGAGTCGCGTGAGGTCCTGCGGGTCGTCGACGGCGATGACGAGCTGCCCCGGACGGCGCTCTACCGGCGCCGCCACGTATTTCTTCCAGATGTCGGCCGAGACCCGCTCCTGGAGGTCCGCCGGAATGGTCTGCACGCCGTCGTACATGAACACCGGGCTGCCGTAGAACGCCGCCAGCGACTTGCTGATCTCGTCCTTCGGCACGTTGAAGTCCTCGATCAGCACCTTTTCCACGCTGGCGTTGTTCACCCGGGCGTTGCTGACCGCCTGCTCGATGTCCTTCTCGGAGATGATTCCTTTGTCGACGAGCGCGCCGAAGCGCGAGGGCTTCGACTGCCGCGCCGCACGGTGCTGGTTATAAAAGGCGATGCCGAGAATGCGGGCGATCTCTTCGGCTCCATCCACATCCTGGGCACTGAAGCCGCCGCCGTGGCGATGGTTGATCAGCTGCACCACACCCAGCAGGTACTTCTCGAACATGATCGGAGCGGCGAGAACGCTCTTCGTGCGGAAACCGCTCTGCTTGTCCCAGCGGATATCGAACTTCAGATTGGCGTGATACTTCGTCAGCTCGGCGGCGTCGTAGGCGTCGCTGATGTTGATGGTCTTGCGGGCCAGGGCCGTGAATCCGGCGATCGATGCGAACGACTTCGGAACGCGGATCTCCTTCGGAACATCGCCGACTTTCTGCAGCGAGTACAGCTCCTGGTTCTTCGTATCGATGGCGTAGATCGTGAGCCGTTCGGCGTCCAGAAGCTCGACGATCCTGTCCTTGAGCGACATCAGAATGTGCGGAATGGACTCCGCCGAGTTGATCTGATTCGTGATGGAGGTGAGCTTTTTGCGGTATTCGAGCTCCCGCTCCATTGAAGAAGGGGCTGCCTGTACGGTCATGTCGCTCTCCCGGAAATTGTCTTGCGAACGATTGGAAAGGATAACGCGGAGGGGAGGCAAAGGCGAAATAACACCTGCCGCGCCAGGGAATCACTCTGCGAGGCGCTGCAGACTCGGGCCTTCACCGCGCGTAATAACCCGCGATGGTCCGCACCGTTGCTCTACGGCCCGGCGTTTGGACCCGGATTGTCCGCCACGTCCCCGCTTTCGCCGCCGGTGCGCTGAATGTCAGCAGGTACTGGCCCCGGACTTCGTCGCAGATTCGTTCGAAGATGTGGAGCGGAGCTTCACGCGATCCTCGCTTCCAGACGCCGACCTCAGCCGGCCGTCAACTGCACGTTTAGATCCCCGTCACTCGCACGACTTCCTCGAAGGTCGTCGTCCCTTCCGCCAGCCGCCGCAGCGCGGATTGCCGGAGCGTGCGCATGCCGCGTTTGACGGCCATGTCCTTGATCTTCAGGAAGTCCTCGCCGTGGTCGACGAGATCGCGGATGGCGTTGTCGATCTGCAGCAGCTCGAAGATACCGGTGCGGCCGAAATAGCCGGTGTTGCGGCAGCGGATGCAGCCTCCGCCTTCCTTGACGATGATCCGCTTGCCGGCCGGGGCCTGCAGGTTGAGCATGGCCGCCTCTTCCTGCGTCAGAGGGCGGTTCTGCTTGCAGTCGTCGCAGATCTTGCGCACCAGGCGCTGGGCCATGGTGCCGATGAGTGTCGATGAGATGAGGAACGGCTGGATGCCGAGGTCGATCAGGCGCGTCACCGAGGTGGCGGCGTCGTTGGTGTGCAACGTCGAGAACACCAGATGGCCCGTCAGCGCGGACTGCACCGCGTTCTCGGCGGTCTCCTCGTCGCGGATCTCGCCCACCATGATGATGTCGGGATCCTGCCGAAGGATCGTGCGCAGCGCGGCCGCGAAGGTGATGCCGATCTTCGGCTGCACGGAGGTCTGGTTGAAGTCCTCGTAGACCATCTCCACCGGGTCTTCGATGGTGGTGATGTTGATCTCCGGCGTGTAAAGCGACTTGAGCGCCGAGTAGAGCGTGACGGTCTTGCCCGATCCGGTGGGGCCGGTCACGAGAATGATGCCGTGCGGCCGCTCGATCCAGTCGGCGAACATCTTCATCTCGTCCTCGTAGAAGCCGAGTCCGCTCAGGTCGCGGATGAGGATGTCGGGATCGAAGATGCGCATGACGACCTTCTCGCCGAACGCGGTCGGCAGCGTGGAGACGCGCAGCTCGACCTCCTTCCCCTCCCGGTCGGTCTTGATGCGTCCGTCCTGCGGGCGCCGCTTCTCGGCGATGTCCATCCGGCACATCGTCTTCAGGCGCGAGGTGATGGCCAGGTTGACCAGCTTCGGAACGCGCTGGATCTCGTGCAGCACACCGTCGATACGGAAGCGGATGGCGGCGTGCTCGCGCTTCGGCTCGATGTGAATGTCGGAAGCGCGGGAGTCGTAGGCGTGCTGGAGCAGGTAGTCGACGGCATTGACGATGTGCTGGTCGCTGCTCTCGATGTCGGAGCCTGACTTCAGCTTCACGTACTGCTCGAGATTGCCGAGGTCGAAGCCGCCCTTCAGGTCGCGCTCGGCTTTCGTGACCGATGCGCGGAAGCCGTACTGCTCGTTGATGACGGACATCACGTCGCTCTCGGCAGCCACCACGAGGTCGATGTCCTGCTTGGCCATGCCGCGGTACGACTCGATGGCCACGCCATCGAAGGGATTCACGATGCAGACGACGAGCTTTCCGTCGCGCACCTGCACCGGGATCATTTTGTGTTTGCGCGCGAACGGGCGGGAGATACGCGACTCGATCATCTCCGTGTCGAGCTTGAGCGCGTCGATCTTGTAGAACGGCAGGTGAGCGTCCTCGGCGATCAGGCGGGCCAGGAGGTAGTCGTCGATGCGCGTTCCGTTGCCGCTGGCGTCCGTGAGATTCATGGCCACGACCGTCTTGATGGCGCTGACGTCCTCGTCATTGCCGCGCGCCTTGGAATGCGAATGGGCGCGCTGCTGCCGCTCGGCGGCCTCCACTTCGGTTCGCTGCCGGTCGTCGATGAACCCCGCGCTCTGCAGAAGCGAGCCGAGATACGACAGGGTGAGGTCACGCGACGGGCGGGAGGTCAGAACCGTGCTCATGGGAGTAGGAATGGTAATGCGGAAAGCCGCGAAAATGATTTCGCGTCCGCCACCCTCAGACCACCTGCAGCAGGAACCCCTTCAGGTACTCCCCTTCCGGGCAGAACAGCGACACCGGATGATCGACTCCGGGAGTGAGGCGGCGGAGGAACGAGACCCGCCGGCCGGCGTCGAGCGCAGCGGAGAAGATCACCTTCTGGAAGAGGTCGAGCGACATGTGGCCGGAGCAGGAGAAGGTCATCAGCATCCCGCCCGGCGCGACGAGCCGCAAGGCATAGAGATTGATGTCCTTGTAGCCGCGGGCGGCACGATCGACCTCACTGCGCGACTTCGCGAACGCAGGTGGGTCGCAGACCACGAGGTCGAATCTCTCGCCGTCCGCGGCACGGCCGCGAACATACCCGAAGGCGTCGGCGACGACGAAGCTGGCCTTGTCCATCGTGCCATTCAGGTCGTGATTCGTCCTGGCCAGATCGATTGCCGCTTGCGAGACGTCGACGTTGGCGACCGCGGTCGCTCCGCCTGCTGCGGCGTAAACTCCGAACGCGCCGCTGTATGAAAAGAGATTCAACACACGTTTTCCGGCGGCGAGTGCGCGCGCGATGCGGCGGTTCTCACGCTGATCGAGGAAGAAACCGGTCTTCTGTCCCTCAGCCGGTTCGACCGCGAAGCGGAGGCCGGACTCGCTGATCGCCGCCACCGGCTCCCCCGCGCCGCTCCACTCGGCCTCCAGCGGCAACTGCTCCAGACGCCGCGCCGGAAGATCGTTCTTGAAGAAGACCAGCCGCGGGGAGAGCTCTCGCTGCAGTGTCTCGAGGACAAGCGGTTTGAGCCGCTCCAGCCCCTGATTGGCGATCTCGACCACGGCCACGTCGTTGTATCGGTCGACCACCAGGCCGCTCAGATCGTCCCCCTCGGCGTGTACGAGGCGGACGGCGTTGGTCTCGCCGTCCAGCAGCGAGGCGCGCCGCGCGATGGCAGCAGCGATGCGGTCGCGCAGCAATTGCGCCGTGAAGTGCTCTTCGCCGAACGTCAATGCGCGAAGCCGGATCTGCGAATGCGTGGAGTAGAGACCCGACCCCAGCACGACGCCGTGATCGTCGACCAGATCGGCGATTGCAGCATCGGCCGGCCCGCTCTCGCGAGCGATGGCACCAGTGAAGATCCACGGATGGCGATTGGCGACGGCGCGCTCACGCCCGTGCTTGAGCAGGAGTTGTTTGCGGTGTTGCGGTTCGAACAGGTCGTCGACGTTCATGTTGGAGGTGCTCGGTGCTCGGTGGTCGGCTGATCAGTGCTCAGAGGTGCGCAGGCGGTCGCTGAAACCTCCGAGCACCGACCACCGACCACCGAGCACCGACCACCTGCCAGACAACAACCGCTATAATCACCCCGATGTCATCTCGGCGCACCAAGAAGTTCCACACGCAGTGTCAGGAAGAAGTCTACCGGCAGGTCAAGTCGTATCTCGATGAGCTCGTTGACGAGCACTTCGACGACGCCTCCCATTGCGATTTCTACCTCAAGTACGGCTCGACCGTCCTGGAGATCTCCATCGATCCGTACGAAGAGGATGATGCGGTGATCGAGATTCTGGCCTTCTGTGTTCAGGGGGTCACGCCGACGTTCGAGCTCGCCGAGGAACTGCTGCGGCTGAATGCAGAGGTTCCGCTCGGCGCGTTCAGCATGGTCGGACCCGACATCTTCTTCTCGCATTCCTTCCTGGGTCGCCGTCTGCGTGGCGAGCAGCTGATTGCATCGCTCGACGCGGTGGCGAGCATTGCCGACGACTATGACGACCGTATCGTCTCCAAATATGGCGGCGAAACGGCCCTGGAGCGGCTCAGCACCAAGCGGCACAAACAGCACGCCGCAGCCGTCCATACCAATTGAGAAGCTGTGAACCTTCCGCTGCGGCACATCGATTGCTCTCCATACCATTCATGACGACTCGGCGGACGGGACTCGCGATCGCGTTTTGCGGAGCGCTACTCCTCGCCGGCTGCACCGGTGGCAAGGAGAGCAATGCCGCCGAAGAGCAGCGGCCAAAGAAAAACCCCATCGTCCAGGTGCAGCAGACGCCGCCGCAGGAGCAGGTGGATGCGCGCGCCGCGCTGAAAGGCATCAGCCCGGCCATTCCGATCTACGGCGGGGCACAGTACCGCGACGACCTCACCCGCCGCGATGCGGTCATGATCCGCAATCAGTTCGGTCCCCAGGCCAGGGTCTACACCCTGGCGACCAACGATTCCTACCCTCAGGTCTACCACTACTACACGACCTACCTCGCGCAGTTCCGGGCTTTCCCCATGCACAATCCCTATCCGCCCGAGCAGCAGAACTGGAGAACGCTCGAAGTCCGGCTCAACGAGGCAATGCAGGATCCATTCATCCCCGGCGACACGATCGCCGCCGCTGGCGACCAGGTGACTTTGCAGATCGCGGAGACGGAAGCGGAGCCGAAAACGGTGATCCGCTACATCGTCACGCCGGCTGCGGGCTCTGCCCAGCTCACGCAGAAGCCTGCGCAGTCGCCCACTCCTGCACAGGAAAAAGGTCAGAGTACCCAAGCAGCACCCGCCGCTGTACGCTAGCCGCGCGACTCGCTGAAACGATGTACCCCTGGCGCCGCATCCTGATCCCGACCGACTTCTCCACCGCTTCCGAGTGGGTGTTCGACGATGCCGTGCGCATCGCCGGCTCGACGGGAGCGGAGATCGTGATCCTTCACGTGCGAATGACGCGCCCGTCGAATCCCGGCGAGCTGCGCTTTCCGGCCGATCCGTCGCTGTACGACTACGTGGAAAAGGTGGAGCTCGAAAAACTGCGCGACCGTGTGCGCCGCGCGAACGCCACCGTTCCGACGCGCCTGCTGGTCAGGACCGCGCCGGATGCCGGCGGAGAGATCTGCCGGACTGCCGCCGCCGAGTCCGCGGATCTCGTGGTCATGGCCACGCACGCACGCCATCACGTCGCTCATCTCTTCGTCGGCGGGACGACTCAACAGGTCATCACCAACCCGCCCTCGGCCGTCCTGGCCATCCGCTACGGCATTCAACGCCGGCCGGCGTTCCGAAAGATCGTCGTACCGCTGCAGCCGAACGAGAGCAGCAGCGCGGCCCTCGACCTCGCCGCAGCGATCGCCACACGCGAAAAGAGCGAGGTACATCTCCTCACCGTCTGCGGCGCCGCTGAGCACCAGGATGCCGTGCAGCTCCTCGCCGGCATCGCCTCGAGCAAGTTGGCGGGCATCGCCGCCACACGGACGGTGGCCGTGTCCGACGATGTCGATCGCGAGATCGCCCGTTACACCGAAAAGAGCGGCGCCGACGGCCTCTTCCTCTCCGCCGGCCGGCCCAGCCCGCTCAAGCTCGATATCATCCGCAACGCCAGCGTTCCGGTGATGATCGTCCCGGCAGAGGCGGCCAGCGGCGAGTGCTAGTGGCCTGTATTGGCTGAATTAGGACCAGATGGCGCCGGGTTCGGCGACGTGAGCGAGGCGCGCCGACGCAAGCATAGCGGTGAATATGCTGAGGAGGCGCAACGAAGCTCACGGCGTCGAGATCAAGCCAGCTGGTACCAATTCAGCCAATACAGGCCACCAGGGCAGACCGCCGGGCGAGGACGCCCGGCGGATGCGGACGAGGACGTCCGCACTCCAACACAGCTACCATTCCGCGCATGACGCAGTTCCGAATCCGTTCCGCCACCGAAGAGGACGTCCCGCTCATCCTCACGTTCATCCTCGACCTGGCGCGATATGAAAAGCTCGAGCACGAAGTCGTCGCCACCGCGGAGACGCTGCGCGCCACTCTCTTCGGCCAGCCACGATTCGCCGAGGTCCTGTTCGGTGAGGAGGACGGCCAGGCGGTCGCCTTCGCGCTCTTTTTCCACAACTACTCCACCTTCGTCGGCCGCCCCGGGCTGTATCTCGAGGATGTCTTCGTGCGTCCGGAGTTCCGCGGCCGGGGATACGGCAAGGCGATGCTGGCGCGCCTGGCATCGATCGCCGTCGAGAGGAACTGCGGCCGTTTCGAATGGGCGGTCCTCGACTGGAACACCCCCGCCATCGCCTTCTACAAATCCCTCGGCGCGCGCGCTGTGGACGAGTGGACAATCTTTCGAATGACGGGCGCAGCACTGCGCAAACTCGCGGCGCAGAACCAGAGAACATGATCGTGCCGAGCAGGGCATGCGGCGCAGCCGTGCCCTGCGGTCATCACACGCCTGAAGCGGGGCGAAAACGTGCGTGTTATTCTTCGCGTCGGACGCACCGAGACACGCGGAGTTAGCTCAGCGGTAGAGCATCTCGCTTACACCGAGGGGGTCGTGGGTTCGAATCCCTCACTCCGCACCAACGGCGCCCCCACGCGCGACGTCCAGCCGCAGCAAGGCGGCACGACGACTGCAAAACGTGACGCCGAAGGAGCAGTGCAGCATTGGGAATCTTGTCGCTGCTCAAACCGAGAAAACGCATCCTCGTCCTCGACGACGATGCTGCCATGCGGAAGCTCGTTTCCCTCTTGCTGAAGCGGGCCGGGTACCGCGTCGACGTCGTGACCAAGGGAAACGACGCGATCAAGGCAATCGAGTCGAAAGATTACGCCGCCATTCTTCTCGACCTGATGATGCCGCATGAGGGGGGCATGACGGTCATGAGCCATCTGCGCGCCGCGAAGCCGGACCTCCTGGGACGCGTCATCCTCGTGACAGGCGCCCCCGACACGGTGCTGGTCTCGCTGCGCAACGGCATCTTCGGTGTGGTGAAGAAACCGCTTGACGCCGCCGAGCTGACCGCCACCGTGAAGAAGCTCACGGGGTAGTGGATGCAACTGCGCATTCGAGTTCTTCCGCAGCGCTGCGCGGTTAGCAGGCTGGCTCCCGACGCGCCGATTCCAGAGTGGGCGCGCGGAGCATTCGTTTCCGTTACGCGCACGGCTGCCGAGCTGTCCGTCGTTTGCGACGAAGCCGGCGTGCCCGCTGATGTCGCCGCGCAGCGAGGGTGGCGTGCTCTCGAAGTCGAAGGACCGATTCCGTTCGAAACGACGGGAGTGGCCGCTGCGATCGC
>JADGOA010000426.1 GCA_017883215.1 Thermoanaerobaculia bacterium
ACGATCGGCACGATTCACGGCGGCGTTCGCAACAACATCATCCCCGAGGAGGTCGAGCTCAACGGCACGATCCGCTCGCTCGACGGGAGGATGCGCGAGGAGCTGCACATGCGCATCCGCCGGACGGCGGAAGCGATCGCTACCAGCGCCGGAGCAAGCGCGGAAGTGACGATCACGCGGGGCTATCCGATGACCTACAACGAGCCGGCTCTGGTCGAGCGGATGACGCCGACCCTTCGCCGCGTGGCCGGCGCCGAGAACGTTTCCATCGCCCACGCCAGCCTCGGTGCGGAAGATTTCTCGTTCTTCCAGCAGAAGGTCCCGGGGATGTTCTTCTGGATGGGCACCCGTCCGCCGCAGTACAGCGCCGAAACGGCGCCGTCGAACCACTCGCCGCGTTTTGTGCTCGACGAGCGCGGTCTGCTGTTAGGCGTGCGCGCGCTGACGCACATGGCCGTGGATTACCTCGGCGACAGCGAGTAGCGAGTAGGGGTGCGATTCGACGAGCGGACCGATTCCCTGCTCGCGACTCGCTACCCGCTACTCGCTTTATCTTGGCGCCATCTGCCGGATGCGTCCCCAGTAATCGGCGCCGGACAGCCACTGGCCGCCGTCGATCACGAAATTTTCGCCCGTGACGTACGAGGCGTAGTCGGAGAGAAGGTAGGAAGCGGCGTTGGCCACCTCTTCGAGCGTAGCGAACCGGCGCAGGGGGATGGTGTGGCGAATGCCCTCTTCGATGGCCGGATCAGGGAAGAGGCGCTTCGACGCCCCTTCGGTGTGCACGGGACCGGGAGCGATGGCGTTGACCCGGATCTTGTGGCGCGCCCACTCGACGGCCAGCGTTCGCGTCATCGCCAGCACGCCCGCCTTTGCGCTCGCGGAATGGACGACGCCGGGGGCGCCGGTCCACGCGTAGTTGGCGATGGTGTTCAGGATCGCGCCGCCGCTCTTGGCGGCGATCATTCGCTTCCCTACCGCGCTCGTGCAGTAGAACGTGCCGTTGAGGACGATGCCGATCACAGTGTTCCAGCCGTTCGCCGAGAGCTGATCCGACGGCACGACGAAGTTGCCGGCGGCGTTGTTGACCAGGAAGTCGATCCGCCCCTGGTCGGCCTGGACTTTCGCAGCCATCGCTTCGACCGCTTCAGGGTCGCGGACGTCGACGGTCAGAAACTCCGCAGCGTTCTTGCGCCCTGTCTCGCTGCGGATCTGCTCCACGGCCGGCGCGAGGTGCTCTTCGCTGCGGCTCGTCAGAACGACGGTTGCCCCGAGCCGAGCCAGCTCGCTTGCCATGGCAAAACCGATTCCGGTCCCGCCGCCTGTGATGATGCCGATCCGCCCGTCGAACGTTTTCTCTGGAAGCATGACGATCCTCCGCGATGGTGATCTTATCGAAGCGTGTAGCGGTAGCGTGTTGCGTGTTGCGTGTAGGGAGATCCTTCGCGCGCGTTCCCCAACCCGCGACACGCTGCCCGCTATTGCGTCATCAACGCGACGTTCGGGCATTCGCCACCTATAATCGCGCGGCCATGAAACGCGCCCTTGCCATCGTCGCCCTGGTGATCTTCGCCCTCGCTTGCAGCGAGTCCGAGAAGCCGAAGCCCCTGAGCGTCAAAGGTGAGCAGCTTTACACGCTCAAAGGAAAGATCCTCTCTCGCAGCAAGAGCGACAACACGCTCAATATCGACCATGAGGCGATCCCGGGGTTCATGGAGGCGATGGTGATGGACTACAGCGTCCGCGGGACGACGGTCGACAAGCTTCCGCCCGACGGCAGCACGATCACAGCGAAGCTGCACGTCGTCAGCGATGCCTACTGGCTCACCGAAGTCACAAAGGCGCGCAAGTGACCGAAGAACGGCGCGAGTTTCAGCGGCTGCTCCTCACCCGACCCGCTGACGGCTGGTTCGGCGATTACTCTCTGCGCCTGCACGACGTGAGCGCGAAAGGGGCACTCATCGAGCACGAGCACGACATCCCTCCCGGTGCGCGGGCGCTGCTCCGTTTCTTCTGGCGCGGCACGGAAGTCGAGCTCATGGCCGAGACCGTTCGCCACGAAGACGGCCGCTCCGGCCTCACGTTCGTGGAGCGAAATGAGCTGCTGATCAGCCTCATCGAGCAGTCGGCGAACGAGCTTCTGCGCGCACAGCAAGCCAACGCCATGGGCCTTCGTGACAAGAACGTGATCGGCGGCGACGAGACACTGACGGCCGCCTCGGCCGGCGCGCGAACCGACCGCCTGGAGACGTGGATCTTCGGCGAAGACGGGACCTGGAGCCGCCGCCCGGCGCTGCTGGCCGACCAGCCGGCAAACGGATTCACCGTCTCCGCGTCGGAATCGCCGGAACAGGTCGAGCTGCTCCGCCGGAATTTCGAGAGCGGCGACGCTGAGGGGCGCCGCATCATCCGCATGCTGGCCGAGCTGAGCGTGGCGAAGTCGCGGTAGGCACACGGACTCGGTCCCCTCGCCCCGCGGCACGAGCGCGCTCAACCACGCTGTACGAACGTCCGCGGGGCGAGGGGATGCAAGGGGAGTGGGGTACCGAAAAACCCCAGCGTTTCTTGGGAATCAGCTCGATTTTCAGTACCCCACTCCCCTTCATCCCCTCGCCCCGTGCGGGTCTGTTCAGCGCGGTCGCTCGATTGGGAGCACGGGGCGAGGGGACCGTCTCATCGCACGATTTGCGCAAGACGCAGCGTTAAGCTAGCGCATATGACCCCCCTCGCCCCTCACGCGCTATCCCGCATCCAACCGCCCGGCCCGGCGACGACGCCGATCGTTCCGACTTCATCAGCGGTGCGGTCGACGAACCCGCGAACAAAGTCGAAGAAGCTGTAGGCGTCGGTGAAGGTGGAAACGAGACCGAAGGAGATCCGCAGGGCGCCGATTTCCTTGCCGTACCTGCTACGGATGCGATTCCGCAGCTCGTCGAAGGAGAGCGGCTCAAGGGCCGAGAAAAACTCGGCGATCTCGTCCCGCGTCAACTCGAAGGCCACTTCTC
>JADGOA010000085.1 GCA_017883215.1 Thermoanaerobaculia bacterium
TTTTCATTTGTGTGGGCCGCACCGAGCCATCTTCGCGCCACACCAGGAGCCGAGGCGCCGCGGCTTGACAGATGACCATCTGGTGACTAGGTTGTGGTCATGAGCAGGTCGGTTCGGATTGCGGAGCTGAAAAGCCACCTCAGCGCCTATCTCCGTCGCGTGAAGCGGGGCGAGACCGTCACCGTCATGGAGCGCGACACACCTGTCGCCCAGCTCGTTCCGCTCCAGACCTCCCGCACGTCGCTCCACGTCCGGCGAGCCCGCGGAAAGATCGGCGAGCTTCGCCTTCCGCCACCACTTCGCATGCGGTCTGACATCGTCAAACTGCTGCTGGAGGAGCGGGGAGAGCGGTGACGACGTACCTCGATTCTTCCGTCGTACTGCGCATCCTCCTCGGCGCCCCGGGAGCGCTCACGGGATGGGAGGCGATGCACCCCATCATGTCCAGCGCGCTCATCGAAGTCGAATGCCTTCGCACGCTCGACCGTCTGCGGCTCGTCGACAAGATCAGCCCCGAAGAGATCGCCGTCAGGCGTGAATGGGTCTATGACTTCGTCAGCCGCATCGACATCGTCGATATCACTGCGCCCGTGCTGGCGCGCGCCGCGCAACCGTTTCCAGTCCCTTTGAAGACGCTCGACGCGATCCACCTCGCGACGGCGATGTTGTGGCGGGAAGCCGAACAGGACGAGCTCGTGATCGCAACGCACGACGAGGCGCTCGGGCTCGCCGCGCGAGCAGTCGGCTTCAAAGTCGTCGGAGCGTGAAACCGGTGCCCCGTAACCGAGCGCTTTCTTGCGCCGTCACGTCAGTGACCTTGGAGCCAGAGAAGGGGCCAGACCTTCGCTCTTCGGTTCTGTTGGCTGCCGAGTGTACCGCTGCGCCGCACTCCAGGGCTGCGGCGCTTCCCCACCCGCCCTACGCCTCCTTGCGTATCAGCTTCCAGAGCTTCACGCGATCGGGCTCGAGCAGCTCGGCGATCCGCGCCTGGTTCACGTCGGCGACGATGATCTGGCCGACCTCGGTGTCGACCTTGCTGAAGATGCCGTGCGCCTTCATCTTCACCGCCTGGTACTGGTTGTCGTCGGTCGGCGTGACGTAGTGCACCGAGGCGGCCTTGTAGCGGTGGACCAGGAACAGGTGGATGAGCGTCATCAGGCGCTTCTTGCGCAGCTTTTCGTCGAAGGTGTTCTGGTCGCGCACCGACAGGATGTTGCGGCCGCGGCGGTCCTGGATCGGCGCGAAGATGACGTTGGCCTCTTTTTCCGGCCCTTTGCCGACGATCGCCAGCTCGAGCAGCTCGGAGCCGGCGCGGTGCGGCCGCAGCTCGACCCGCAGCTCGTCGGGCAGCTGGTAGTGCGCGCTCCACAACGCCAGCCATTCCTCGAGCAGCTTCTTCGGCACCTCGGTCTGCATGAGGTGCTGGTGCTGAGTCGAGCCTTTGCCCATCGCCTTGGTGGTCGCGGTGCGCCCGGACGAGGCGAGCAATGCGGCGTCGAGGCGCGGGCCGCCCACCAGCGTCTGCGGCGTACGGTAGGGTGACTCCACGAGGCGGAACTTCCGCTGCAGGCGGGCCAGGGCCAGCATGCCGTCCTGCTTGAGGCCGGTCGCGAACTCCTCGGCGGCCAGGCCGTCGATCTGGTGGCCGCCGTAGGTGATGAAGTTGAAGACGAACCCCATCGTCCCGAGCTCCTCGGGGAAGCGGCGCATGTCGTCGTCGCTCATGCCGGTCGAGTCCCAGTTGAACGATGGCGACAGGTTGTAGGCCAGCATCTTGTCCGGGAACTCGGCGTGGATCGCCTCGGCGAACGCGCGCGCGTCGTGAAGGTTCGCGGTCGCGGTTTCCATCCAGAGGATATCGGCGAACGGCGCCGCGGCGAGCGACTTGGCGATCGCGTACGCGACACCGCCGCGTACCTGGTAGTAGCCCTCCGTGGTCTTGGCGTGCTCGCAGTCCCAGACGATGTTGACGCCGAGCGACTTCGCCTTCCGGCGTGCGGCGTGGAACGAGGCCCTCCGGGCGAAGCGGCGCCACTCCTCGACGCTCATGTCGAGTTTCTCACCCTCGCTGACGCGGAACTCGAGCACCTCGGCGACCGCCTCGCCGTAGGTCTCCAGCCCGGCCGCGGCTTCCCAGACTTCCAGGAAGCGCGACGCGACCTCGTCGAACAGCGTGTCGACGGAGACGTCGGGGCTCTTCCTGAACGCGGCCACGCTCTCGGCGGCTTGCGCCGCAAGGCCGTTGCGCTCGAGCCAGGTGTCGGCCGCTTCGAGCTCGTCGTCGGAGAGCGCGTAGAGCAGGTGGCCGTTGATCTCAGTGATGCCGAGCGTGTGAAAGCGACGCATCAGCGCCAGGAAGCCGGCCTTGTACGTGGGCAGGTTGACGTTGGTCGCTCCCAGGATGAACGGCTGGTCGCGCTCGTCGCCGCGACCGTCGAGCAGGTTCGCGGCGTCGGCGTCGGTGCGGCCGACAATGATCCCCGGCACGCGCATCACGTCGAGCTGGAAGCGGGCGGCGTTGAGGCGCTTGATCTGCTCGTCCGAGGCCACCAGCACCTTGCCGCCCTGGTGGCCGCACCTCTTGGTGCCGGGACGCTGATCCTCGATGTGGTAGCCGGGCACGCCGGCCTCGACGAAGCGGCGGATGAGGTTGCGAACGTGCGGATCGCCGCCGTGGCCGGTGTCGGCGTCGGCGATGATGAACGGCCGGAAGTCGAAGGCCGGTGTCGCAGCGCGCTGCTTCTCGGTCATGCGCGAGCGCAGGAACTGCTGGTTACGATCGGCGGTGAGCAGCGCGCGCACCAGGCCGGCAGCCTCGTCGGGCACCTGGCTCAGCGGGTAGCTGGCCAGATCGGGCCCCGGGTCCTCGTTCGTCGAGCCCTTGGCGGAGGTGGCCCAGCCGCCGAGGTAGATGGCCTCGATCCCCAGGCGCTTGAGCGTCACCGCCTGGCCTGGCGAGTACGGGCCGAATGTCGTGACGCTCTTCTTCTCCGTGAAGAGCTGACGCAAGCGATCGTAGAACGCCGCCGCGGCTTCCCGAGCCACGGTGTAGTCGCTGGCGATGGTGCCGCGCTGCTCGACGATCTGGCGCGCCGAGTACAGGCGAGTGATCCCCTTGAACCGCGGACTGTCGAACCACTTCTGCGTTGCAGCGACTTCCTGGTCGAACGAGCTCATTGGGCCATTCCACTCGGAGCGAAATCGAGGTTCTCGGTGATGCGCGTGCCGTCTCTCTGCAATGCCTCGAGATAGAGCGCGATGCGCTGGCGGGCGAGCGCGAGGTCGTGGTTGTTCAGGTTGATGTTCAGCAGATCGATGTACCAGGGCGGTTTCACCGGGTCTTGAATGTAGCTTTCGACGACGACGCGCGCGATGGGCAGCGTGGTCTGCTTCGAATCGTCGTGCACGTCGCGGTCGCTGGCTCGCAGAAGCTTGGCGTACTCCTCGTTCAGCAGCCGCTCGAAGATTTTTCTGCTGAAGGTGTCGCCGGCTCTGGCGCCCGTTTCGGCGTCGCCGTCAGTGAGCCTGGCGCTCTTGTGCAGCCACTCCCAGAGGATGCTGAGCCGGATCTCGCCGGTGGCCATGTCCTCCATCAGGTAGAGCACGTCGTCATTGCCGAAAAAGTCCGCCGGCTTCAACGCGGCGGCCTGGAAGCCCTGGCCGAAGGCGTTGCCGTACTGGAGCGCGACGCTCAGCAGATCGCGCGCACCGCGCACCGTGCGCGGCGCCGGCTCGAGCAGCATGAGTCCGGCGGCGTCCTGTTCGGTATAGGTCAGGCGCGGGAAGGGGAGGCCGAGCTGGTTGTCTGCGGCGGCCTTCTCCCAGACCGGCCGCATGATGTGCACCATCTTCCAGTGCGCCACCCACTTGCCGCTCGCCCCTTCGCGCTGTTCGCGCTCACCGCCGGCGACGGCGCGCTTCATGCCGGCCGCCACTCCGGCCTGCGAACCCACCGGGATGTTGGGCTCCATGCCGCCCTGCCACAGCGCGCAGCGGCCGTGGCGGTCGGGCGTGTTCACGGCCCGGCGCACGCGGTCCTCGTAGTTGCGCATGTAACCGTAGGTCATGACGATGGCATCGATGTTGGGATTGACGAAGTCGGGGTCCCACGAGAGCGCGTCGGCGACGCTGTTGATGTAGTCCCAGCGACCGGTGTTGTAGCCGACGAAGTGCATGCCGAGAGCGGCGCGGATCTCCATCAGCTGGAAGCACGCCTCGACCTGCTCGACGAGCACGTAGACCTTGATCGTGCCGACCGGCAGCCCGAGGTGCCGCTCCAGCGCGGTGAGCATGTCGCTCCACAGCGCCGCCTCTTCGGCAGTCTGGATCTTCGGCAAGTACAGCACGATCGACGAGCCCGCGGACCGCAGGCGCTCGTAGTTGTTCACCACGTAAAGCACGAGGTCGACGATCGAAGCGGAGAAGCCCGTGCCGTCGCTCTCGCGCACATGCCGATCGTCGAGGTGCAGACCGCGGACCCGGAAGAGCTTGGTGGTGAAGTCGAGCTGCTTCCTCCAGTCGGTGATGATCGGCCGGCCGAAGAAACCGTGCGCCCACTGGTTCATTTCCGCGGCCACTTCCTCGGCGACCTCCAGGAAGAGCGGATCGTTGGCGATGGCGAGCTTCAGGTCCCGCTGGTTGTCGAGCGACATCGTCTGAACCTGCCCGAGCGCGTCCTCGCCGTCGAACATCCAGCCGTCCGCGCCGGAGAGGAGGGCATAGGCGACGTTGCGCAGACCGCTTTTTGTGGAAGCGCGCGGTTTCGTGGCGGGACCGGTCCCCTGGATCCACTGGCGCTGCAGGTCCTTCGGGATCTCGCTGCCCTCGAAGTGACCGTCGCGGGCGTCCTGCACACGGAGGCTCGTGCGCGGGATCAGCGCCTCGGGATCGAGGAACGCCATACGCCGCCGATCGCGAATCCGGTCGAGGCGGCGAGCGGTGCGCGCCGCCATGATCTCGCGGCGGTCTCGATTCAGCGGCGCCAGCGTCTGGAGCGCCGCGAGCGCAGCGGGAGTGTAGACGTCGGGGTATGTCTGCAGCGTACCGGCGCGGAATTCGAGCGTTCGGTCCATCACGTTCCTCCGGTTGGCGGTGAGATCCCTGTGCGAATGGCGAGGTTCACGCGTCGCAGCCGACGGATGAGTTTGCAATCCCCATTCCCGTGCTCAGCTGTCAGGGTTGCTGTCAAACTCTCAGGCTCCGGGCGGAAGATTGACGCGGCTCCGCAGCTTCTCGCCAGTCGGCAAGTAGTGAGAGGTTGACGTGCTTCCGTTTCTCCAGTCGCTGAAAAGGAGCGATATCGTGATGGCAAGGAGACTCGTCTGACACCGCTCGAATTCTTCTTGATCGTCGCTGCAATTTCCTTCGGCGCCGGCTTTCTCGGCTCTCTCCTCGGGCTGGGCGACGGCATCATCGTCGTTCCCGCCTTGACGCTGCTGCTCCATATCGACATACGGCTGGCGATCGGCGCGTCGATCATCTCGGTGATCGCCACCTCGAGCGGAGCGGCGGCGGCATACGTGCGCGACCACCTCGCGAACCTCCGGGTGGCGATGTTCCTGGAGCTGGGGACGACTTCAGGTGCCATCACTGGCGCGTGGCTTGCCGGCATCCTGCATCCGCGCTGGCTCTTCATTTCGTTTGGCCTGATCCTCGGCTACTCGGCGGTGGCCATGCTGAGCGGCAGGCACGTCGCTGCGCAGGAGCGGCCGGACCCGACCACGCTGGCCCGGCGCCTGAACCTGCACGCCTCCTACTTCGACGATGCCCGCGGGATGGAGGTCGCCTACGAACCGGCGCGACCTACGCTCGGGCTGGGGCTGATGTACATCGCCGGCATCGTCAGCGGTCTGCTCGGAATCGGGTCCGGCGCGCTCAAGGTTCCGGCGATGGACCTGGCCATGAAGCTCCCGATCAAGGTATCGACGGCGACGAGCAATTTCATGATCGGCGTCACGGCGGCGGCGAGCGCCGGCCTCTACTTCACGCGCGGACAGATCGACCCGTTCATCGCCGCTCCGGTTGCCGCGGGAGTTCTGGCGGGCGCGTTCTCAGGATCGAAGACCCTCGGCCGGATCAGCAGCCGCGCCGTACGGGTGGCGTTCGTCATCGTGCTCCTGCTCGTGTCGGTCCAGATGCTCGTCCACGGAGTGCGGGGATGACCGGCGAGCCGCGCTGGGTCGACCTGGCGATCTCCCGCCTGCTCCGAGGGGGCGTGATCCTGAGCATCAGCGTGGTCCTGGTGGGCGTGGCGCTGACGTTCATCCACCACCCCTCCTACGCACGCTCACGTCCGGATCTCGTGGTGCTCACGAACCCGGACCAGCCGTATCCGAGCTCGGTCCGGACCGTCGCCGCCGGGGCAGAGCAACGGCGCGGGCAGTCGGTGGTGATGATCGGGTTGCTGCTTCTGATCGCCACGCCCGTAGCGCGCGTTGCGCTCTCGATCGTCGTCTTCGCGATCGAACGCGATCGTCTCTACGTGGTGATCACCACCGTTGTGCTCGCGCTTCTGCTCACTTCGTTCTTTCTCGGGGCTGTGGCCTGAACGAGGCAGTGCGCAGTGGGCAGTCCCCACTGAGTCTCAAAAGTTACGGGCACGTGGAGAGCGGACATTCCTGTCCGGCCGCCGGCGGGCGTGCCTCGCGGCGGCATGCGGAGGGGAGTACTAAGCCGCCGGACAAGAATGTCCGTCGGCAGCGGACAAGAATGTCCGCTCTCCACCCAAACTCTAAAGTTCGTGCGTATGCGGCGCAGCCGTGCCCTGCGGCGGCCCGCTACTCGCCTGTCGCAGGCGCTCCGGCGCGCAGCGTGAAGATCAGCTTCACGATCACGAGAACGATCGGGAAGGTGTGCAGGACGAGGTCGAACCAGTCCAGCGGCCGGCGCAGCGTTCCGGCGAAGAGCATTCGCCACTTCTCGACCAGATGGGGAGTCGCTCCAAAAGGAGCCAGGGCCATGAGAACCGTGAAGACCAGCAGCACGATCCACGGGATGTCGGCGACCCACTTGCTCACATTCATCATCGGTCGGTCCGTTGGGGCTCAGCGTAGACGCCATCGGGTTCAGTGTTGCAGCTCATGTGTTTCGGTCGGCTTCTCCACATTCACGCTCTTGCGATCATCCGGCAGCGTGATCACCGGAACGCGGGCGTGCCGGATGATGTGATGCGAGCCGTGGATGGCCTCCTCGATGATCAGCACATCGCAATCACAACCGGCGATGGCATCCTCCACTCCGATGATGCGCAACCCCGCTCCGACCTGCCGTGCGAGGGCGATGCCGTAATCCCGCGCTCCCGGCGTGCAGGCGACGCGCTCGATCGGCCGCACGCGGGTCGGATCGTGGACGGTCAGCAGCGGGGTCTGGGTCTTGCGCATGACCGCCTCGGCGACCGAGCCGAGGAACATCCGCTGAATGGCTCCGCGGCCGTGGGTTCCCATGGCGATCAGGTCGATCTCGTGCGTCTCGGCGTAGCTGGTGATCGCTCCGACCGGCAGCGCGTCGATGATCATGTTCTGATGCTCGATTCCGACCGGGATGTGGCGTGCGGCGCAACGCTCCAGCTCTTCCTTGGCGTGGCGCCGTGAGTCGTCGATCACCTTGGCGATTCGCGGCATCTGCGGCGAGGAGAACTCCGCCGGCGCCTCGAAGCGGTCGGCGTACAGGAGCACGATGCTGCCGCCCGTGCGTTGCGCGAGATCGGCGGCCACGCGCAGGGCCGCTGCAGCGAGCTCGTTGAAATCGATGGCGACGAGGATCTTCTTCGGAATGTTCATCGTCTTTCCTCACGCGAAGGCGAGTCCGAGGTCCCTGAACAGCTGGCGCTCAGTATGGAATCAGCGGGTAGTGAGAGTAGCGTGTAGCGGGCAGCCTGCAGGGGTGATGGCCGCCACATGGCCGAGCTGGCTTGTTGCCGTTTCGCTCCTTTCCACCGACAATCGGCATCGTGACGCGGATCTCGCAATTGATTCGTGCTCAGCTGGCGATGGTCATCGCCATCGCTGCTGCGGACGTGCTCATCCGGACGGTTGGCCTTCCCAATCCGGCGCCTGTGACCCTGCTCGGGGTCGTCGCTGCCGCGTTCGTCGGTGGAACGACGGCTGGGCTGATCGGCGCAGTGCTCGCCTTCGCCTCCGCCGTGGTGTGGTTCTACCCCGTGGCCACTCACGAGGATCAGTGGCGTACCGCGACGATTCTGGTTTCCGGCGTTCTGATGGCGCTGCTCGTGGGGATCCTCCGCCGGAGGTCCGACATCCTTCTCCGCCAGCAGGTCGGATTCGAAAAAGAAAGGCAGCACGCGGCCGAGCGCGAGCGGTACCTGGAAGATCTCCGCAGGAGCGAGCAGCGCAACCGCGCCTTTTTCGAGCTGGCCGGGGCCGGCTTCGCCGAAGTCGACGCTGCCACCGGTCGCTATGTCCGCGTCAACAACGCCCTCTGCGAGCTGACCGGATATGCCGAAGAGGAACTGCTGACGAAGACGTTCCTGGACATCACTCATCCAGACGACCGGGAGCGCTGCGGAGATGAATACCGCGACGCGAAAGCCGTCCCAGGCACCGCCTACGAGACCGACAAACGCTACGTCTGCAAGGACGGCCAGGTGAAGTGGGTGCACACGTCGATTCGCGTCGTCCACGATTCGAGCGGCTCGCCGGCAATCTCGGCCGGTATCATCATCGACACCACGCGGGCCGAGCTTGCGAAGCAGGCCCTCCTCGAAGCCAATGCGAAACTGCGGCGGCTCGTCGATTCCAACATCATCGGGGTGATCGTCGCCAATTTCGACGGCACTCTCGTGGAGGTCAACGACGCCTTTCTGGCAGTGATCGGTTACAGCAGGGAGGATGTCTTCAACGGCCTCCTGCCATGGCGGGAGATCACCCCGACCGAGCACCTGCCGCTGGACGAACAGGCGCTTCGGGAGGCGAGAGAACGCGGCGCCTGCACTCCCTACGAGAAGGAGTACATCCGAAGAAACGACACGCGCGTGCCGGTCCTGATCGGCTTCGCGGTCGTCGAGCACTCGCCCGAACAGTACATCGCCTTCGTTCTCGATCTGACGCAACAGAAGGCGGCGGAAGCGCGCGAGCACGCCGCGCGCGCGGAAGCGGAGCGGGCCAACCGCGCCAAGGACGAGTTTCTCGCCGTCGTTTCTCACGAGCTGCGGACGCCGATGACGTCGATCGTGGGGTGGTCGACGATGTTGCAGGGGAGCTCCATCGACGAGGCCACGCGGGCCACGGGATGGCGGTTGCTCCTCGATGCCGTGCGCCTCGAGGCGCGGCTCATCGACGACCTTCTCGACTTCTCCCGTGCCGCGTCGGGAAAGCTCCTCATCGAAGCGGTCGACCTCGACCTGCGAGGCACGGTGCAGGCGGCCCTCGGGTCCCAGCGGATCGCAGCCGAAGCGCGGAACCTCGAAGTGGCGGTGAACCTGTCGCCGCAGCCGGTGATCGTGCGAGGAGACGAGCAGAGGCTGTATCAGGTCGCGGCGAACGTGATTTCGAACGCCATCAAGTTCACCGCGCAGGGCGGCCGCATCGAGATCGAGGTCGCCCGATCCGACGGTGAAGCGCTCTTCCGCGTCCGCGATTCCGGCCGCGGCATCAAACCCGAATTTCTGCCGCATGTCTTCGACTGGTTTGCTCAGGAAGATGCCTCGAGCACCCGCGAAACGGGAGGGCTCGGCCTGGGACTGGCGATCGTGCGGCACATCGTCGGAATCCACGGCGGGCGGGTCGATGCCTTCAGCGAAGGGCCCGATCGCGGTTCGGAGTTCGTCGTGCACCTTCCGCTCGTTCCCGAGGCACCGGCCGAAACATCCACGACAGACTCCTGAAGCGCGTGCTGCCGCACCGCGCCGAGTGCCTGATGTCACAGCAACCTGTGTTGGCGTTGCGACACCCTCCGCTCGAACAGGAGGCCTTCATGCCGGTCATCATCGAGCCATTTCGTATCAAGACGGTCGAACCGCTGAATTTCACCACCCGCGCGGAGCGCGAGACCGCGCTCAAGACCGCCGGCTACAACGTTTTCAGCCTGCGCGCCCGGCACGTCACCATCGACCTCCTGACCGACTCCGGCACCGGCGCCATGTCCGCCGCGCAGTGGGGCGCGATCATGCAGGGCGACGAGTCGTACGCCGGGTCGAAGTCGTTCGAGCGATTCGACAGCGTGGTCCGCGACCTGACCGGATTCAAGCACATCATCCCGACGCACCAGGGACGCGCCGCCGAGCGGATCCTCTTCCACTCCGCCCTCCAGCTCGGGGATGTCGTCGTCAACAACATCCACTTCGACACCACCCGCGCGAACGTCGAAGTCGAAGGCGCCGAGGCGCGCGACCTCGTGATCCCGGAGGGAAGGCTCACCGCGTTCGTGCATCCGTTCAAGGGCAACATGCACCTCGAGGCGCTCGAGGCGGTGCTGAAAGGGGAGGAAGGGCCCCGCGTCGCCATGGTCATGGTGACGGTGACGAACAACTCCGGCGGGGGACAGCCGGTCTCGCTCGAGAACCTGCGAGCGGTTCGCGCGCTCTGCGATCGCTACGGCAAGCCGTTCTTCCTCGATGCCTGCCGCTTCGCGGAGAACGCCTGGTTCATCAAGCAGCGCGAGCCGGGACATCACGCCCGTTCGCCGAAAGAGATCGCGCAGGAGATGTTCTCGCTCGCTGACGGTTGCATCATGTCGGCCAAGAAGGACGGCCTCGCGAACATCGGCGGGTTTCTGGCGATGAACGACGACGCGCTCGCGCAGAAGTGCCGCAACCTCCTGATCCTGACGGAAGGCTTCCCGACTTACGGAGGGCTGGCCGGGTACGATCTCGAGGCCATCGCGCAGGGACTCGTGGAGGTGGTCGACGAGAACTACCTTCGCTATCGCATCCGCTCGATCGAGTACCTGGCGGAGAGATTTCTCTCACTCGGCATTCCGATCGTGCAGCCGCCGGGCGGCCACGCCGTCTACATCGACGCCGCCGCGCTGTTGCCGCACATCGATCCGCTGCAGTATCCCGGAATCGCCGTCGTGAACGCGTTCTACCTCGAAGGCGGGATCCGCACCTGCGAGATCGGCACGGTGATGTTCGGTCTGCATCCCGACGGGACAGAGACGCCGGCGGGGATGGAACTGGTGCGGCTGGCGATCCCGCGGCGGCTGTACACGCAGTCCCACATCGACTACGTGGTCGAGATCGCTGCGACGGTCAAAGAGATCAGCTGGGCGCTCAAGGGTTATCGCATCGCCGAGGCGCCGGCGGTCCTGCGGCACTTTACGGCGCGGTTCGAGCCGCTGCGGGGGAGAACGGCAGCGGCCCAGGTGCAGTGAGCCTGCTCGTGATCCGCGCCGGGAGCGCGTAGAACCGCGGGGCACG
>JADGOA010000427.1 GCA_017883215.1 Thermoanaerobaculia bacterium
AGAAGAGCGGCTTTTCGATTCATGTCTGGTCTCCGTAATGCGAGGGTATCGCCACCTAACCATATCAAGCTCAGCGACGAGCGAAACGAGTCCGCTGCAACGCGGGGTTAGGCCGCTTCCGAGGTTCCAGCGCGACGAGTGTCTTCTTGAGGCGCGTGTTGAAAGCGATTGCATCTTCTGACAGATGCGCCCGTCTATGGCAGTTGGGACATAAGGCGATTACGTGGGCAGGGTGGTCTGGTCCGTCATCGGCGACGCGAGTGGTGTGGTGAGGCTCCAAGTAAGGCTTGCCGTTAGCGGAGAAGAAAGGAGCAGCGGTCTTGCAGCCCTCGCAGTCTCCGGCGGCTCTAGACAGAACGTACAAGCGTATGGCGAGAGACCGAGTGCGGTATAGAACTGTCTTTTCACGTGGTGTGAGGCGTGGTCGAGCAGCGAGGAGGGCCACAGCTCGTAGCTCCTGTATGCCTGCGTCAGCGAGTGCCTCGGCCTTGAGGTCGCGCGCGCCATGACGCCGACGATTGGCGATAGACGCTCGTATTTGCTTCGCGATGCTTGGCGATGGCGTCGTGATGCTACGAGGGTATCGCGCCCAAGATAGCTCAGGAAAACGCCTCAGAATCGTGCCGAGCGAAATGGGAGGCTCAATGAGAGACACGCCTGTTAGATAGGCACCATAGCGATTCGGCCAATCCTCACGCGGCAAGGGCGAGGATGTGATCGTGGCGGTGGCGAAGAAGCCATATCCACCGATGAAGACTACAACGTGATCGCCCGGCAGTGCTGTCTTTGGCACGACCCAGCGAGGTGAATCGAGATGTTCGTGGGCGGCTTTGATGAGCCACGCGAGGTCGCCGTTATCGATTCCGCCTTGAACGAGGTGTAGAACGCTCATAGGTCTCCTACCAGTTCCGGAGTGCCGTAAAGATGCGGCCGAAAGCGGCCTAACGCTACGCTTGACCGGCCCGAAACAGCGGCGCGAAGCGACGCTGTGAAGGGTCCGTGTCGAAGCGTTGGTTAGGCCGCACTTGGACCACTGACGACAAGGCGACTTTCGATGAACGTGATGGACCCATCCGACTCTTCGCCCCAGGCCACCATGCGATTTGCTTCGACGAGGTCAGCTCTTGATTGCCCGCGGAAGTAGTTGGGTGTGCCTGACTTCTGAGCGGCGGAGTCCCACATCGGGCATAGCCGGTGGACGATCACGACCTCTCCGCCACCTTCGAGCGGAAGGCGTCCAACCAAGTGCGTTCCCATTGCTGTCTTGCCCGGCCAATCGTCTGGGCGGATCGGGACGTTCAGGAGGCAGATCGCCACTTCAACCATCTGCTTTTCGGGGGCGCAAGGGATCCACACGGTGTCCGCTGGAGCGTGAGCACCGATGTCCATTGGACAGGACCACGGGAAGAGAACCCTTGACGCGAGAACGAACGGTTCTGACCCCGCGTTCGGGCGCTGCCACTTGCCGAGATACCGACTCGAGGGCGCGGAGTCAGGCGTGAAGAGTGCATCCTTCTTGCGCGAGTCGAAGGCGACGTGCCACTGCCCGCCCTCATGGAGACTGAGCTTGAGGGCGTTGCCGAGCGGCCGACTCGTCAGGTACACGTCTCGTTTTCCAGTGCCTTCCGTCGTCCAGCACTTCCAGATGTCCGACGTTCGCCCATCGTCAGTGCGAATGGCGAAGCGAATGCTGCGTTCCGGCATGTTTGTGCGGCCTAACGATATCGAGTTCAGCGGCGAAGAGGAAGGAGCGCGAGCGACTGACGATGAGTCCGCTGCAATGAGGGGTTAGGCAGCAGCCCGCGCCTCATGGATGGCCGCTGGTAACGACTAGGAATAGCGCGACCATTCCGATGGCGAGCCCGATGAAGGCTCCAAACCTCGCATCTGGATCTCCGACGCGCGCACGAAACGCGGAGCCTTGGAATGCGAAGAAGATGATGCTGGCGGCGACGCAGACGAGATAAAGCCGGCCGTCACTCCCGCGAGCCCGCGCCACCGCGAAGTAGCCCCAGAAAAGCCCGAAGTTCAGGCAGGCGTTTATGGCCACCCATGCGCCGAACCGGGCTCCCGAAAGGGTTGGATAGGTGGGGTGAGAAGTGTTCTCCTCTGTGATCGGCGCGGACGCGAGGCGAGGCAGGATTGAGCCGAATAGGGCGGCGTTAGCCATGACCGCTAGGCCCGCGTAGAGAAGTTCTAGCCACACAAGGGTTTCTGCTGCCTAACTAGTATTCGGCTGCACGGCGGGTTTGTACGTGCGGAAGCTTCATGACGGAGATCGGGGGGAGGTTTCTGCAGGTGGGTGCTTTTTGGTTTCCGCAGATGGAAGCTTTTTCGGCGGCATCCATGGGATCTCCTCGATCACGATCTGGACCGATCCTCTTCCGGCGTGGCTCAATCATATCCGCTCCTACTCCAGCGTCACGACCTTGCTTTTCGGAGCGCAGGAGCCGGGACGCACCGTGACGCGGATCTTCGCGCCGCTCTTCAGGCCGAGCACGGACCGCGGCACGCCGAGCCGAACGGCATTGAGATCCCGCTCGACCTTCGGAAACCAGCCATTCATCTGGTCGGAGCTGAACCTCTCCTCGCCCTTCGAGATCGACGGGTCGAGGACCTGTCGGTTGACGTACTTGCCCTGCTCGTTGCGAACGGACGTCCCGATCTCCATCAGGCCGATCACGTACTCGGCGCCGCCCGTTCCGAGGTCGCCTGACACGCCCTTCGTGGGGGGAAGCCCCGTCTTCGGGCTGTTGTCCACGTCCAGGTAGATCTCGACGTCGGCCGAGACCTTCTTCGCCCCGCTGCTGTAGCCGCCGAGGTAGGCCCCGACGGGTTTCGGGTAGAAGACCGACCAAACGAGATCGCTGCCCTCGGTCTTCACGTTCACATCCAGAGCGCCCGCGAGCGCGTCGCACGGGACCGAGAGCGTCGTTCCGCCGGAGGGCTGCCTCTTCTCCCATTTGTCGCCGAGCAGCGCCGCGCACTCCTCGCACTTCGAC
>JADGOA010000428.1 GCA_017883215.1 Thermoanaerobaculia bacterium
CGGCCCACACCGGGGTGCATCCGGGCGACGAGGTAACGGTTGCGGGTGCGAAGCCGGAGGGCCTGACGGCCGAGGATTGAAGCAGATTGAGAGCCGCGATGAGTCGCCTTCGCGAGAGGCAGGACGCGTGTCGTCCAACCCGCTTCGTGCAACCGCGCACATAGCTCCACGTCTTCGTAGTACGCGAAGAAACGGACATCGAAGGGGTCGTCGCCGATCGCTGTACGGCGATAAACCGCGGCCGTCGCCGAGACTCCCCACGCCGGCGGCGGGGCGGCATCGAGCGGCATACCGTGGCCGATCTGCCGGATCGTGCCGTCGCTGATGTCGATCCCGGCGCCGTCCATCCTCCCATCGGTGCGGCGAATGAGCGTCTGCGCGGCGGCGAGCTTTGGATCGCCATCGAACGCTTCGACCAGCGTGGCCAGCCAGTCGACGTCGACGTCGACGTCGTTGTTCACCAGCGCCACGAGAGGAGCGGAGGTTTGCCGGATCGCTTCGTTGTTTCCTCCGGCGAAGCCACGGTTCGTTTCGCTGCGGACGATCGCGACGTCGCCGGAGAGCCGTGCTGCTACCGGGGTGCGGGAGCCGTTGTCGTAGACGACGACGCGCCGCGGTTTGTGCGACTGCCGGAGCAGCGCATCGACTGATGCCTGGAGCATCGCGCCGCCGTCGATGTCGAGGATGACTGCGTCGACGTCAGTCATGGTCCATCCGATCGAGATCGATCATCCCGCTGACGCACGTCAGCGTTACGCGTCCGTCGCGCGGGAGCTGCACCTCCACGCTGCCGAAGCGGTTGCCGGTCGGCGCCAGCGTGTACTGGCGTCCGCCCATCGTGATCGTCGACGGGACGGCGCAGGCGTAGACGAGATTCGAAGCTCCGCCGCGCGCCAGGAAGGAGAGCGAGTTGCCGGGCCTGACCATCCAGCCGCTCCGGTACATGAACCGCGCAACGGTGTAGAGCTGAGGGGTGAGGTCGCCGCCGCTGTGAACCACGTGAGCGTCTTCGAACTCGATTCTGCGTCCTGGAGACCGTCCGACCACGAACGCTGCCGTGAGAACCAGCGCAACGAGCGGCGGAAAAAACGCCTGAGGAAAGAGAGCACGCCGCGTTGCGAAGAGCACGAACGCGATCACCAGGGCGATGCTGGCCACGGTGGCGGCTTCGTTCGTCCGGATGAAGCTGGGGAAAAGCCTGGAGAAGTCGCTGGCGTAGTGCGACGAGAGCCATTCGCCGGCAATGTTCTCTCCATTCTCGATGTGGAACAGGCGCCAGGGAAAAATGAGGCCGTGAATGGTCAGACCGATCGTCCAGAGCGCCGCCGGAGCGAAGTAGCCGGCGGCGCGCACCTGCTGCCAGAGCGCCGCGGCACCGATCAGGAGGAGCGGCATGAAGACGACGATGTATCGAAGAGGCGGCGACCAGCCGCCATGCCATTCGCTGCGCGGCACCAGCGAGACGATGTAAGGCAGAGCGGCGGCACAGCCGATGCGAAACGACTCCGGCATCGTTCGCCACCTCGCTATCGCGAAGACGCCCAGCATGTACAACGGCGCCTGGAAGAGGATGCCGGACATGCCGTCGAGAAACAGCCCGAAGAAGCCTTCGGCATAAAGCCGCAGTGGCAGCAGCCGGAGCTCGCTCAACGCGTGGCCGCTGAGCGGGCTTCCGGTCATGACCCAGGCGATGACCAGCGGCAAGGCGATCACTGCAGCGGCGATCACCACACGCCCGAGCCTCATGCGATCGCGGTAACGCCACAGCGCCGTGAGCACGAGTCCGATGGCGATCAGAACGAAGCGCAGCTTCAGAAGCGACAGACCGATGAGCGCCGGGGCCCATCTCTGAGGCCGCCGTTCCCGGACTCCCCGCAGGGCCTCGACGAAAAACCACGCTCCCGGCACTTCGGGCCAGATGCGCGCCGCGTAGAAGACGACCGGGGGCCCGAACGCGAAGAGCGGGAAGAGGGAGCGCACGGTCGTGTCTTCGATTCCCTGCTCTTCGAGCAAACGAAGAGTCGAGCGCACCAGCAGCACGCCGAAAAGCGCAATGGTGAAGAGCGCGCCGGGCAGCCGAGCCGCCATGTACCCGGGAACGAGAAGAGCGGGCAGGAACGGCTCCAGTCGCGAATACTCCTCGCCCCGCGGCCCGGTGGAGTCGCCGACCTGCGGTCTCAGATCCGTGCGGCCTGTCGCCGAATGCTCCTGGTGCTGGTACTGGTTCGACAGGTCCAGGTCGTGATCGTGCACGATCGACTCGGTCATCAACAGGTAGAACGACTCGTCGCCGTCGGTGGGCGTGCGCATCTGCGTCGGCACCACGAACGCGAACACGATGGCCGCGAGTACGGCGCCGCGATTCGCCGACCAGACCACCTCCCGCCCCCCCGCCAGGGCAACGCAGAATGCCGCCAGCTTCGCCACGGCGAAGACGATCAACGCGAAATACTCGTCCGGAGGTTGGACGAGCCACCACACTGCCGCGCCGAAGGCGTAGCTCGCCACGTCGAAGGCGAGATACCGCCGGAGAGTGCCCCCGCGAAAGACGACCAGGGGGAGAAGAAGGAAGGCGACGACGAGGAGACCGATCGTCGTCACGGCTGCCCCATCTCGATCGACTCGATCTGCAGCCGAGCGTCTCGCGGCAGCGAGGCCGCGGCCGTGACGCGGATGCGGAGCGCATGTGCCGGAAGTGGAATCCGTCCGGCGCCGTCGATCCAGGCGTCGTAGCCGTAGTCGTGAATCGTTCCCGCAGGATCGCGCGGGAGCACGTTCTCCGATTTCCAGAACTGCTCACGCCGCGCGTAGCCCCAATCGGCCATGTCGCCGATCCGAATCGGTGTATTCGGATCGATTTTTCCGACCACGGTTCCAGGACGCAGTGCCAGAGCGTTCGCCGCCGAGACGATGAGACGCTCCGCTCCTTCCGGAACGTCGATATCGATCGCCTGTCCCGGTACGAGCGCGTAGTGCAGCGGAATGCGATCGCGCGGCGC
>JADGOA010000429.1 GCA_017883215.1 Thermoanaerobaculia bacterium
CGCGACAACCGTTTCGGTCACCCCCACCCCGCGGTCATCGAGGCGTTACGGTCGCGCCGCATCCGCACCTGGCGAACCGACCGCAACGGCAGCATCGCCATCGCTCTGCGGGAACGAGGCATCTTCACAAATGCCGAAATTGACACTCCTCCGTGAGGGCGCTTACAGTCATGAGACTCCATGGCCGCAACGATTCTTCGCCTCGGTCTCTGGACGCTCATCATCGTCCTGTCGTTGTACGTCGTACACGAATCGTTCGAGGATTCGCCGGTGGCCGAGTACGTCCCGATCGGGATGCTCTCGAAGGCGCTCGGCGTCGGGGCCGCCCTGCTGGTGCTCGGGATCATCCTGCGCATTTTCGAGAAGGGGGCGAAAGCCGTCGTCAAGCACCGCTGCGCGGTCTGCCGCACGCCCATACCGAGCGGCGCGATCTTCTGCCGCGCCCATCTGCGAACGATCCTGCACGAAGAGGACGATCGCACGCACATGACGAAGCTTCGAAAGTGAAGCGGCAACTGGTCGTCATCGCCGGTCCGACCGGAACCGGCAAATCCGATCTGGCGCAGCGGCTGGCGCAGAGCGTTGACGGTGAGATCGTCAACTACGATTCCGTGCAGATCTACCGCGGATTCGACATCGGCAGCGCCAAGCCGTCCGCATCCGTCCGTGCGACGGTGCCGCATCACCTTTTCGACATCGTCGACGCCGGCGAGGAGTTCACCGCGGCCGACTACCAACAGGTCGCCAGAAGGACCTGCGAGGCGATCCTGGAGCGCCGGAAGCTCCCCATCCTGGTGGGCGGAACGTTTTTCTATCTTCGGGCTTTGCTGTCGGGATTGCCTGAGATGCCGCCGCGCGACGAGGAGATCCGGAGGCGCATCCGCCGCATCGCGGCGTCCGCGCGCGGCCGGCAGCGCCTGCACAAATGGCTGTCGAAAATCGATCCGCAAAGTGGTAGAAAGATCGCCCCGGCCGACCGCCATCGCGTGGAACGCGCCCTGGAAGTGTGGCTGACCAGCGGAAGACCGATCTCGAGCTGGGACCGCCCCGCGGCTGAAAACGAAGAACTTCCGGCAATGAAAATCGCCCTCGCCCTCGAACGGCCTCGCCTCGTCGAGCGGCTGGACCGCCGCGTTGCGGAGATGTACGCCGCCGGTCTGGTCGAGGAGACGCGTCTGCTGCTCGGCCGCTATCCGCGCTCGGCGCGGCCCTTCCAGTCGATCGGCTACAAGGAAGCAGCGGCCGTCGTCGCCGCCGAGATCGATCTCGCTGCGGCCATCGAGGAAACGAAACGGCGGACGCGTGCCTACGCCAAACGGCAGATGACATGGCTCAAGTCGGAGCAGAACGTGCAGTGGCTCGATGCGGCCGACCATGAAACGACATTCGAAGCCGCGGTGCGGCTCGTCGGAGAAGAAAGTCCTGAGTCCTGAGAGAAGAAAGTCCTGAGTCCTGAGTGCTGAGTCCTGAGTGCCTCAGTGACGAATTGTCAGGATCTCGCGACTCGCGAATTCAGAACTGAGGAATCACGACTCAGGACTCAGGACTTAGGACTTAGGACTTACGACTCGTCTCGGAGTGTGAATTGACCAAACGGAACCTCTTCCTCGCCATGGCGGCGATCGTGATCGCGGCACGCTGCGCAACCGCTCCTCCCCCACCGCCGGCACCGGCACCGGCAGCCGGCAACGACCGGTTTCTCGTCGACCCGCGGATCGGGTTCACGGCCACCGACAACCTGAACCGCCGCTTCGAGAGCGGCTGGCGGTCGTTTCTATCCGGCGATTTGGCCACGGCCCGCAAAGCCTTCGGCGATCTGAGGGTGAACAATCCCGACTACCTCCCGGCATCGCTCGGCGAGGCTGCCATCGACATCAAAGAAGGAAATCTCGATCGCGCCAGCCAGCTGGTCGAGCGTGCCATTGCGCGCAACCGCGACTACACCGCGGCTCAGATCTATGAAGCCGAGATCGCAGCGCGCGAGCACCGCCTGCACAGCGCCAATCAGCTCTACACCGCGCTTGCCGCGGCTCCAGGCGCTCCGGATGTCGTCAAGGAGCGTCTTGCGGAGGTGCGGCAGCAACTCTTCGACGAGCTCCTCGCATTCGCCAGCACGGCGCCGAACGCCGAATCCGTCAGGCTGCTGCGCGAAGCGCTGACCATTGACCCGCACGCCCGCACGGCGCGACTCCTCCTCGTGCAGCGGCTGATGGCCGACAAGAACTGGGAGGAAGCGCGCCGTGTCCTGACGCCGCTGACGAGCTCGGCCGACGTCGACAGCACCGACGTCCAGTCTGCACTGGCCGAGATCGAGATCGGACAGGGGCAGTACGAGCAGGCCATCGTCCGCTACGAGCGGCTGGCGCGCCGCGAAAAAGACCCTCGCTTCGGCAAGCGCCTCGAGGAAGTGAAGGAAGAGTGGACCGCGACGAACATGCCCCCGCAATACCGCAGGGCGCTGGAGAGCGAAGCGATCCGCCGCGACGATCTCGCCGTGCTCCTTTACTGGAAGGTAGCCTCGATCCGTTTCGCGCAGAACCTCGGCGCGCCGCCCATCGCCGTCGACATCGGCGAAGTGGCAGGCCGTGACGAGATCATCCGCGCCATCGCTCTCGGCGTCCTGCCGGTTGACGCGGTGACGCGCCGCGTAAACCCGTTCGCGCAGGTCAACGCGGCGGCATTCACACGGCTCGCCGCCCGCGTCCTGTTCCTCCGCGGCGCCGACTGCGCGCGGCAGCTGCAGAGCTCCAGCCCCGAGCCGGCGCACTCTCAGGCGATCCTGGCCGCCTGTCGCGTGAACGACCCCGGCCTCACCCTACCGCCTGACGCGCCGGTGAGCGGCCGTACGGCGGCGGCGGTCTTCGAGCAGATCGACAATGCGTTGTCGCGGTAGGGGGGAAGAACGGGGACGCCCGCGACACGTGCGCGGTGCGCTTCACTCCCCTCATCGTGAGAGGCTGTGCGGAAATCGGGAGCGTGGCGATACCAAG
>JADGOA010000086.1 GCA_017883215.1 Thermoanaerobaculia bacterium
GGGGCGAGGGGACCGAGCCACGACATCGCCTCGGTCAGTCGGCGATTCTGAGAAATCCTCGTGCGCCGCGAAGATTTTCGACGTTAGTAGTACAGAGACGGTTCCTCCGCCTTTCTTTCTCTGTGACTCTGTGTCTCTGTGTCTCTGTGGTAAGAGAGAGGCTTGGTATCGGCAAGAATTTCACGAGCCAGGAACGTCCGCGTCAGCCCTTGCCGGCCACGCACCCCGAGGGTTTTGTTGAGCTTGTGTGGGGTGATGAGCTCGGCAGCACCGAGCGCGAGGCTGAACCAGCGCGTCTCGTATTCATGTTTGTCCTCCTGGGTTCAGGAGAGTAGACGGCGAACCATTTGGAGGGCCAGCAATGGCCGGAAACCGGCCCAAACAGCGGGTTCTCCAGCGATTCAGTACCCTCGCGGCCACCCTCTGATTCGGAGTCCTTTTCACTGGCGGAGCATTTCGCCCTAGAATACAGCTCGCCGAAAATACGACTCGGGCGCTCGCGAACCGTACTTGACCCTTCTGCCGGTCTCAAGGCGGCGCAACCCTTGCGAAGTATTGGTCGCCGGTGCGTGCGCTGCGCGACGTGGGCAGAAAGTGAAGGAAGAATGGCGTCGAAAGTTTTTGTAGGGAACCTGGATTTCAATACCACGAAAGCGGAGGTGCAGAACCTCTTCGCCGAAGTTGGCGAAGTGCGTGATGTATTTCTTCCGAACGACCGCGAGAGCGGCCGGCCTCGTGGTTTCGCGTTCGTCGAATACACGTCCGACGAAAACGCGGCGAAAGCCATCGAGAAGTTCAACGGCTATCAGCTCAACGGCCGCGCGCTTCGGGTGAATGCGGCCGAAGACCGGCCTCGCGGCGGCTCGCGTCCCCCCGGTGGTGGCGGCGGTGGCGGCTACGCTGGCGGCGGCGGATACGGTGGCGGCTACGGCGGTGGTGGTGGCGGCGGCTTCGGTGGCGGTGGCGGCGGCGGCTTTGGCAGCGGCGGTGGCGGTGGCGATCGCTTCGGCGGCGGCGGCAAGTCGAAGGGCAGCCGGCGCAACATCCGCGGCAAGAAACGCAGTCTCTGAGCACGGTGCCCGGACGCCGTCGAGTGACGGCGGTGCATTTCTTACGATTCGAAGATTTCGCGCGGAGCGAGGGACACCTCGCTCCACGCGCAGATTTCCGGCTCCCGTGTCACGCTCCTGAGTCCGTCCCGAACCGCTCGTCAGCGCGGGATTCTTCCGCCCCGCGGCGGCACCGAGTCGTGTCTGCCACCGTTGCGTGTGACGTAAGACTTCACCGATGTGTGCTGCGTCTAACACGAGAGGGATCGATTTGCGTTAGGATCTCTTCGCCGTCGGTGATCGCATTCAACCGGCAGTGGAGGAAGTTCAATGGCGACGAAGCGAGCCTATCCCCTGTGCAAAAAGGGCCTTCACAGAATGGATCGGGCCAATACGTACGACCATCCGTCGAAAGGGCCGGAGTGCCGCGAGTGCAAGCGGGCGTACATGCGCGACTACATGCGCGCAGCGCGCGCTGCTGCGGCGAAGAAGCCGGCCAAGCGCGGCCGTGCGCGCCAGGCCGCGCGCTGAACGGTTCTCCTACCTGGCCGGGCGTTCGTACAGATCCCGGTTCGGCTCTGCTCCGCCTCGTTTGACCGGTCGGGGAGCTTCAGGTTGCCGTCGCCACGATTCTGAAATCTTAGACGCTACTCGACGGCAGGGCCAGATGGCCGCGCCCGCCGTTCCCGCAGGCTCACGGTTTCGTCGAACGCGCAGCAGTCGTGCACGGCTTCGAGCAGCAGATGGTGGCTGAACGGCTTCTTCATCACCCGCTTTACCCCTTCGGTTCCGATCAACCCGGCATCGGAAGCGCCCGTGATGACGATGACGCGGTCCAGCATCTCGGGGCGGCCCTGGCGCAGAAGAGACAACAAGGTCGTACCGTGGAGATGAGAGAGCCCGAGGTCGAGAAGGATCGCGGAGTAGCGCCGCTGCTCGATGCGGTCGAGCGCCTCGCGGCCGTTCGATGCGACGTCGACGACGTATCCGGAGCGTTCCAGCGTCGTCACGCAGAGCGTGCGCACCGCCTCGTCGTCATCGGCACAGAGCACGCGCGGCATCGCCCCATGCCGTCCGCGCAGCATGCGGGTCGCACGCTGTCTCAAGTGCTGCAGCTGTTGTCCAAACATGGCAGAACTCCTTGCTCCGACTCATCAGCAAGATCCGGTCCGACGGGCTGAGCGGCGGAGAAGAAAGTCCTAAGTCCTGAGTGCTGAGTCCTGAGTGGCGCCTGGTCGCTCGGTGACCAGGCGACCAGGCGACCCCGGATTCAGGACTCAGTGCTTCGTTCACCGGCACCCATCGTGTAGAGTTTCGCCCCCATGACGAAGCCCATCATCGGCATCGGATCCGATGTCCACGCCGATCCCGGGAAACGGGAGCGCGCATTCGCGTACACCACATACATCGAGGCACTGCGCCGCGCCGGCGCCATGCCGGTCCTGATTCCTCCGCAGCCGGAAAATGCCGCCGATCTCGCGGAGACGCTCGATGGCATCGTGCTCGCCGGCGGCGACGATTGCGACCCCGCTGTCTATGGCGAAGAGCGGCATCCGACCGTCGAGCCGATGGATCCGCGCCGCCAGGCCAACGATCTCTCGCTGGCCCGCATTGCCCGCGACCGCGGCATTCCCACCCTCGGCATCTGCCTCGGCGTGCAGATGATGAACATCGTCGCCGGGGGCAAGGTCATCCAGGACATCGATTCCGAGATCGACACCGGGATCAGGCACGCCAGCGTCCCTGAGAATCGCGGGCGGCACGACGTGACCATCGAGGAGGGGACGCGCCTCGCTTCGATTCTCGGCGCCCGTACCCACAACGTGAACTCGTCCCACCATCAGGCCATTCGCACCGCCGGCGAGGGGCTGCGCGTCACGGCACATGCGCCCGACGGCATCATTGAAGGAGTCGAAGATCCGCGCCATCCGTTTTACGTCGGTGTGCAGTGGCACCCGGAGGACATGCCGGGAGAGGAGTCCGCCTCGACGATCTTCCGCGCCTTCGTCGACGCCGCGCGCGAGTACGCGCAGCGGAAGCGGAAGGGGTGAGTGGTCAGCGGGTCGGGCTTTCGAGGTCACGAGGTGGATTTACCCCGCAACCCCGCAACCTCGTGACCACTCAGGTCTCAGCACTCAGGACTCAGAAATGTGACCAAACCAGCGGTCGGAATCGGAATAACCTTCGGATTGGCGCCCGTTTCCGACCGACGACGGAGGATTCCTTTTGACGCGTAAGGCTGTCGTGGTGACCGTTCTGATCCTGCTCGCATCGCAGGCATTCGGCGGGACGTGGATCAAGTCGCTCGCTGCAGCGCAGAAGAAGGCGAAGGACTCCAAACACCTCATCTTCGTCGATATGTTCGCCGACTGGTGCGGCTGGTGCCATCGCATGGAGCAGGAAGTCTTCCCGTCGGAGGCGTTCCAGAACGCGACGAACGACATGGTTCTGCTCCGCCTGAACACCGAAGACGGCGGCGAGGGCACGCGGCTCGCGCAGCAGTTTCAGGTGAACTCGCTTCCGACCTTCCTCCTGCTGACGCCCGACATGATGCTGGCCGGTGTCATCCGCGGTTACGCGCCGGCTAACGATTTCGTGAAAACGCTCGACATGACCGAGGGGAAGTACCGCGACTTCGAGAAGCAGGTCAAACAGGAGCCGACGTTTGCGACCGATTATGCGAAGCGGCTCGATCTGGCGCGGGGGTTCACGCAGCACTTCGCCATGGCGCAGGGCGAAAGCCGGCTGAAGAAGCTCGTCACGGAGAAGGGCGTTCCGGTCACGATCCGCGACCAGGCTTATTTCGAGCTCGCGGTCTCGCAGGTGCTGCAGAACCGGCTCGACGATGCGTCGAAGAGCATCGTGGCATTCTCGAAAGTGCAGAACAAGGGAGAGTCCTACGAACGCGCCCGGGTGATGCTCGGACAGATCTACCTGCAACAGGGGAACCTGCTCGCGGCAGCGAACGAGTTCCGCTTCTTCAAAGCGAGCTACCCGAACTCGCCCATGATGCGGAACGTCGAAGTGATGCTGGCCGACATCGAGCGGCGTCTGCGAAAGTAATTCTCACCTTCAGGTTCGGGAGCTCAATTTGCGAATTCGGTTCGTGGTTCTCTCGCTGTTCCTCTGCGCGCCGGCGGTCCTGGCGCAGTTTGGAACGGGTCTGGGCGGAGGCCTGACCGCGCCGGAGATCAAGCTCGACGGCGCGGTGCAGAAACGCAGCGGTGAAGTCGTCGAAGGGACGCTCGTCGTCACCATCCCGCCCACGTGGCACATCAATTCCGCGAAGCCTCTCGATCAATTCGCCATCCCCACGGTCATCACTCTCGATCCTGCGACGGCGGAGCTGGTTTCGGCGCAGTACCCGCCGCACGAGTTGAAGAACTTTGCATTCAGCGGCGGCAGCCAGGTGGCGGTTTACCAGGGGACCATCCGCATCCCGTTCTCGGCAAAGCTGAAGGCTGGTGTGAGCGAGATCCGCGCGGCGTTGCGCTATCAGGCCTGCAATGACAGCGTCTGCCTGCCGCCGAAGAGCGTTGACACCAAATTCAGCGCCGCAGCCTCTGCGGCCAGCGCCGTCGCGCCGGCCTCGCCCGCACCCTCCGCGGCCGGCGGCACTGCGTTCACGCCGCTGAGCGCAGCTCCCCGCAACTCTGCCGCTGCTGCACCTGCTTCGTCGGGCGACAAGCTCGCGACCACTTTCGCATCCAGCGGCCTTCCGCTGACGCTGCTGGTCCTGTTCGTCCTCGGCATGGCGCTGAATCTCACTCCCTGCGTCTTCCCCATGATCCCGATCACGATGGGCTTCTTCGCCATGCAGAGCGACGGCCGCCGTTCGCGCCGCTTCGCTCTGTCGGCCCTCTACGTCCTCGGCATCGTCATCATGTACTCCAGTCTGGGGGTGGTGGCCTCCCTCAGCGGGAAGATGTTCGGCGCCTGGCTGCAGCTTCCGGCCGTCCAGATCGGATTAGCCCTGCTGATGGTCGTTCTCGCCACTTCGATGTTCGGTGCGTACGAAATCGGTGTTCCGCGGTTCATCGCCAACCGCGCCATGGGGCGGGCCGGATACGTCGGAGCGATGACCATGGGCCTCCTGGTCGGAATCGTCGCTGCCCCGTGCGTGGGACCGGTCGTGGTCTCGTTGATCACCCTCGTCGCCAGCATCGGCAGGCCGCTGATCGGCTTCGTCATGTTCGCGGCGCTGGCACTGGGGCTCGGATTTCCGTATCTGATCATGCTCAACGCTCTGCCACGGCCCGGCGAGTGGATGGTGCACGTGAAGAAGGCGATGGGCTTCGTCCTCGTGGGGATGGCCTTCTACTTCCTGCGCCCACTCATCGGCGATACGTGGTTCACGTACGGGCTGGCGGGGAGCCTTCTGGTCGGCGCGGCGTTCCTCTTCTTCATGTCGAGGAAGGGACAACAAGCGCGCTCTCTCCGGGTGGCCTGCGCTTCGGTGCTGCTCGCCGGCGGGATCGCGTTCCTGATCCCCTGGAACCGCGGCGGCGTCGACGTCGCCTGGCAGCATTACGAGGCCAGCGTGCTGACCTCCGCGTCGACGGCCAGGCAGCCGGTCGTCATCGATTTCTACGCGGATTGGTGCATCCCGTGTAAGGAGCTCGACGCGAAGACTTTCAGCAATCCGGCCGTGGCGTCGGAGCTGAAGCGGTTCCGGCGCGTGAAGGCCAATCTTTCGCTGCCGGACGATCCAAAGACTCAGGCGCTGACGAAGCAGTACGCCATCGTCGGCGTCCCCACGATCGTCTTCCTCGATGCGGCGGGGCAGGAGATCCGCGACCTTCGCCTCACCGGCTACGAAGATCCCGGGAAGTTTCTCGGCCGCCTGCAGCGGGTGAAGTGAGCAACTCCTCTGCTACGCTGCGACACGGACATGGCACTCACGACGAAACAACGGCAATTTCTGAAGGGGCTGGCGCATCCGCTCGCGCCGGTGGTTCGCATCGGCAGGGGAGGCGTGCGGGAGAGCGTGATCGACGAGACCAGGAAGTCACTTCTCGCTCACGAGCTCATCAAGGTTCGCATCGATTCCGACGACAGCACGGAGCGGCGCGCGCTGGCCGGGACACTGGCGTTGGCTACCGGCGCGGAAATCGCCGGCTCGGTCGGAAAGATCGCGATCCTTTATCGTCCTCGGGACGAGAAGCCGACGATCAAGTTGCCGGAGTGATGCAAGATGTAGCAGAGACACTCTTGTCTGTGCCGGCACAGGCAGGAGTGCCTGTGCCACATCCACTGATTACTACTTCGGCGCGCGCACGAACCGCGTATGGCTTCCTTTCACGTCGCCTCCGCCGCCGGCGTTGACGAGTGAAGCAGAGGCATGAATCAGTTCCGTTCCGCGGGGTGCCGCCGGCTCGCCGGCAGACGACGGGGTGACGGAGGCTGCCGGCAGGGTGGGCGACTCCACAGGCAGGTCAGCCGGCTTGGGAAGTCGGAACGTCCAGGTCGCTTCGACCCGTTTGCCGCTCCTGCTGTCGGTGGCCCACACGAGGGCTCGCAGGTACTGACCCTTGAGTGCGTTCACAGCATCGCGCAGCACCATGCTGATCGAGCCGTCGCGCGCATCGTACGAGAACGGCGTGAGGATGGATGCGCTCAGCACGGTGAGGCCGACGGACGTCGGGTCGAGGTGTTTGTAGTTCGGTAGTTTCGCGGAGACGACGACCGGCTGGTGGAGCGGTTCGACGATCTGTCCGGGAATCGGTGTGACCCCTTCGATCCTCATCTCGCCGGCGCCGAGGTAATGGCGGAAGGCGGCAAAATCCATGCGCTTGTCGACGACGAGACGCCGCATGCGCAGCGGGTCACTGCCGCGGACGACCCGGCCGTACTCGCACGTCAGCGCGGCCTCGTAGCCGGCCTTCGCCACCGCCGCCATGAGGTGGTGGTCGTAGTCGCCGTAGGGGTAGGCGAGGAACGAGACATCGCGCCCCGTCTCGCGCTCGAGAATCTTCTTGCTGTCGGCGAGCTCGTGGAGGAGCCACGCTTCGTACTGATGGTCATCCAGCGAGCCGTGGCGGCGATGCGTCAGGAACGGGTGCGAGAACGAGTGACTCTGGATGTCGACGCCCGCTTCGGACATCTCCCGCACCTGCTTCCAGGTCAGCGCGTGCGCCGTCTGCCCGACGATCTTCGGATAGACGAAGACGGTGAACGGGAACTTCCGCTTCTGCATCTCCGGGAAGACTTCGGTGTACGTGCTGCGCCAGCCGTCGTCGATGGTCACGACGATGGCGTTCTTGGGAAGGGAAGAACGCTTGCCGGAGATGTATTCGTAGACGTGCTGCAGGGGGATGACGTTGTATCCGGTCATGGCCAGATAGCGCATCTGCTGGCGGAACGTCTCGCGGCTGACTTCCATCCGCGGGTCCTGGGGCGACTCGACGATGTGATAGCAGAGGACGATTGCAGTCGGGGTCTCGTCCTGACGCGCTTTGGCAGCGGAAACAGGGATGGCGAGAAGGATGAGGAGGAAAGCTGCCAGCCAGGACCGCGCGGTCATGATGCTCCCGTGATGTGTGTCGGTTCGAACGCTAATTGCCTGCTGCAAACGAGGTGCCCTGAAAGAATGTGCGCCGCTGGAGATACGGAACTGATTGTAGTCGCGTCTCGTTCTGATTTTTGGATCTTTGTGAGGGATTTTCGGTTGGGTGGTGGGGTCGCAGGATCACCGGGTCGCGAGGTTGCGAGGTCACGGGTCACCGGGTCACGAGGTAACCGGGTCACGGGGTTTCGCTGCTCTCGGGCGGAATGCGCGCCAAAGGGCAGGTTCCCGCGTACCGACCTCGAAACCTCGTGACCCCGTGACCCCGTGACCAACGCCCAACCAACCCACCGCCCAGGTCGCCAGCGCCGCATTGACGCTCCCCTCCCTCTGCATTACAGTTCACCGGTTTCTTCCACGGAGGCCTTTCAATCAATGGATCGTTCGCACCGTCAGCAGCTCAAACACGACAGGTTTGTCGACGAAGTCGGCAGCCTGACGACGCGAGCTCGCGAAAATCAGAAACTGCTCGTCAGCCTCACGGCCGCGATCGTGGCCGTTTGCGTCATCGGATACGGCATTTATTTCTACCGCAGCACTCGGGAACGGAAAGCGCAGGACGCCCTGTCGCTGGCCATCGAGGCCGTCGACTCCCCGCTCATCCAGGCCGGCCAGCCGCCCGACCCGCGGGCTCGCTTCCGGACCGACCAGGAGCGCATGACGCGCTCCGAAGCGATGTTCCTCGATGTCCAGAAGAAGTACGACGGGACGGATGCCTCGGACGTGGCAAATCTGTACCTCGCCCGCATCGCGGCATCGAAGAACGACATCGACACCGCCCGCAAGCTCCTCGGACATTTCATCAGCGAGCATCCGAAGCACATGCTCGTCGGCGCGGCGCGATATAGCCTCTTCGAATTGCGAATCAGCAACGGCGAGGCACCGCAGGTCGCCAACGAACTGACACAGGAGCTCGCCAAGACCGAGAACCAGGTCCTCCCGGCCGACGCCATGCTGGCCGTCCTTGCGCACGCTTACGAGGCCGAGGGGAACTTCGAGAAAACGAAAGAGACCTATCGCCGGATCATCACCGAGTTCCCCGACTCGGTGTACGCGGTCGATGCGCAGCGCCGGTTTGGCGCGGCGAATGTAAACGGGTAACAGCCAAGCGGGTAGCGGGTAGCGGATAGGGGAGCGTGGCTCTCGAACTCCTGCACGCTACCCGCTACACGCTGAAGATGCTCATCCTCACTCCCGACGACCTCACCCATAGCGACGTGGAGGCGATTGCCGCGCGTCGCGACTGCGTCGTTGCGGTTGGCGCGGGCGAGCTGCGCGGCGGCGCCCTGGCCGTGGCGCTGCACAGCGACTTCCTCGCACTCGATCAGGATGCTACTGTCCGCTTCCCCACTCAGGACTCAGGAGTCAGGACTCGGGACTTCCCCGCGATCTGGAGCGGCGCGATCGGTAGAATAGGGGAGGGTGCGCTCAGGTTGTTTCTCCTGTCCGGTGAGCTCCTTACGGCCGGGAATGCGGTTCGCGCAGGTCTGGCGGACGCGGTTGTTCCCGCCGGCAAGGATCCGTTAGAGTGGATTCGCGAGTGGCTGGCCGGCCGCAGCACCGCTGCGCTCGACTCGGCGGCCGCGCTGATCCGACAGCGCGGCGGTGATGGACTCGAAAGGGCAGAATTCGCGCGGCTCTTCGCAACCGGGGAGCCGCAGGAAGGGTTGATGGCCTTTCTGGCGAAACGCAGGGCAGACTTCCGTCGTGAGATCACGGGTCTTCGAGGCGAGAACGCCTCGCCGGCTCGCGACGAAACGACCGCGAACCCGGAGAAACGATGAGCCGAAACGAAGCCGATGTGCTGAACACGTCACCCGCGGCCCAGCCCCGCACGAGCGGCGAGGAGCAGCAGCTTCCGCTGTTTTCCGCCGACGCGCTGCGAGCCGTCGCCCGCGACGAGTCGAAGTGGCGGCGGGATACGCTCGAGCCTCTGACTTCCCGAAAGGGGCCGTGGAAGAAGGACTTCACCACGGTCAGCGGCATGGAGGTCAATCCGCTGGCGACGCCGAACGACGTGGCCGCCCTCGACTTCCATCGCGATCTCGCCTTTCCGGGCGAGTTCCCCTATACCCGCGGCATTCATCCGACCGGCTATCGCGGACGGCTTTACACCATGCGGCAGTTCGCCGGCTTCGGCACCGCAAAGCAGACCAACGAACGCTTCAAGTACCTCCTGGCGGCCGGGCAAACCGGTCTTTCGACCGCCTTTCATCTGCCGACGCTCTACGGCTACGACTCCGACCACCACTTCGCCGCCGGTGAAGTCGGGAAATGCGGGGTGGCCATCGACTCGCTGGCCGACATGGAAGTGCTGTTCGAAGGCATCAATCTGGAGGACGTCACCGTCTCGATGACGATCAACTCCACGGCGCCGATCCTGCTGGCGATGTACCTGGCCGTCGCGCAGAAGCAGGGCGCGGACTGGAAGAAGATCAGCGGCACACTTCAGAACGACATTCTGAAGGAGTACATCGCCCAGAAGGAGTACATCTATCCGCCCCGCCCCTCGATGCGCCTGATCACCGACATCTTCAGGTACTGCGCCGAGAACGTGCCGAAATACAACACCATCTCCATCAGCGGCTACCACATCCGCGAGGCAGGATCGACGGCTCTGCAGGAGCTCGCCTTCACACTGCGCGACGGCATGGAGTACGTGGAGTACGGCGTGCGGGCCGGGCTGGACATCGACGAGTTCGCACCCCGCCTGTCGTTCTTCTTCAACTCGCACAATGACCTGTTCGAAGAGGTGGCGAAGTTCCGCGCCGCTCGCCGCGTGTGGGCCAAGGTCATGCGCGACCGCTACGGTGCCAAGGACCCGCGTTCGTGGATGCTCCGCTTCCACACGCAGACCGCGGGCTGCTCGCTCACCGCCCAACAGCCCTACAACAACATCGTCCGCGTCACCATTCAGGCGCTGGCGGCCGTCCTCGGCGGGACTCAGTCGCTGCATACGAACTCGCTCGACGAGACGCTGGCCCTTCCCACAGAGCGGGCCGCGGGCATCGCCCTGCGCACCCAGCAGATCATCGCTCACGAGTCGGGGGTCATCAACACGATCGATCCGTTGGGTGGATCGTTTTTCATCGAGGAGCTCACCGACCGCATGGAGAAGGGGTGCTTCGAGTACATCGAGAAGATCGACCAGTTCGGCGGCATGGTCGAGGCCATCGAAGCGGGCTTCCCGCAGCGCGAGATCTGGGACGCCGCGTACCAGTTCCAGCGCTCCATCGACTCCGGCGAGAAGATCGTCGTCGGCGTCAACGCCTTCCGTAACGAGACTGAGGATCCGTACGATGCCCTCTACATCGACGAATCCGTCACCGGCGAGCAACTCGCTGGCCTGGCCCGCCTCCGCGCCGCCCGGGATGCCCGCGCCGTCGAGCAGACCCTGCAGGCGCTGCGCAACGCCGCCGCCGATCCGAACGTGAACACGATGCCGTTCATCATCGACGCCGTGAAAGCGTATGCGACCGTCGGCGAAGTCTCCGACGCCTTCCGGGACGTGTTCGGGACCTATCAGGAGCCGGCGCTGTTCTGACGGCGGCGAGTAGCGAGTAGGGGAACGAAGCTGCGCTCGCAAAGAGCCGAGTTACCTGGTCACTGAGTCGCCGAGTCACCATGGCGACCCGGCGACTCGGTACCGGGGCACACACAAACCGCGCTCACCCCCGCAGCCTTCAAAAAAAGTTCGCCCGTTTCGTGACGCCGCTC
>JADGOA010000430.1 GCA_017883215.1 Thermoanaerobaculia bacterium
CGGCGAGGGATCCCCCGCCATCCCGGGAGTGCGGGGGATCCCTCGCTGTCCTCCGCCGCTCCGCGGCTTCGGCAGCTCGGGATGACAGGCTTGGCGCGTCTCAGCGGGTACACTCGACAGCAAATGCCACCCGACGAGTCTCGCTCCGCCCGGCGCGCCGCCGCGTACGCGCTGGCCGTCCTGACGTTCATCAACCTGTTCAACTACATGGACCGGTGGGTGATCTCCGCCGTCCTGGAGTCGATCAAGAAATCGGAGCTCCATCCGACCGACACGCAACTCGGGTCGCTCGTCAGCGGTTTCATCATCGTGTACATGCTGACGTCACCGATCTTCGGCTCGCTGGGAGATCGAAAGAAACGTCCGCCTCTGATCGCGGCGGGGGTGGTGGTCTGGAGTGTGGCGACAGCGCTGGCCGGGTTCGCGCGGAGTTTCGCGGCGCTGTTCACGGCGCGCGCGACCGTCGGCGTCGGCGAGGCGGCGTACGGAACGATCGCGCCGGCGCTGCTGGCCGACCACTTTCCGATCGAGCGCCGCGGGCGCGTCTTCGCTGTCTTCTTCGCCGCCATCCCGGTCGGATCCGCCGCCGGCTACATCGTCGGTGGCCTCGTCGACCAGCATTTCGGCTGGCGCGCGGCGTTCTGGGTGGCGGGCCTGCCCGGAATCGTGCTGGCGCTGTTGATCCTCGGCGTCCGTGAGGTGCCGCGCGGCCAGCACGATTCGATGCCGCATGCTGCGCCGCGCACGTCGACGCCCGTCGGCGCCTACCTCCACCTCCTGCGGAACACCCAATACATGCTGGCCGTGCTCGGCTACGCCGCATACACCTTTGCTCTGGGCGGCCTGGGCGCGTGGACGGCGGTGTTCCTCGAACGCGTGCGCGGCATGTCCCGTCACGAGGCGACCGTCACCTTCGGCACCATCGTTCTCGTGACCGGGTTCCTCGGTACGTTCATGGGGGGGTGGCTCGGCGACCTTCTCCTCCGCCGCACGAAGCAGTCATACCTGTGGGTGTGCGGGGTGACGACGCTGCTCGCTGCACCAGTCGCTCTGGTCGCGTTCACTCATCCGGTGAAACAGGTCTACTTCACGGCCATGGTCATCGCCGAGATCCTCGTCTTTGCGTCGACCGGCCCGGTGAACTCGGCGATCGTGAACCTCGTGGCGCCGGGCGAGCGCGCCAGTGCCGTGGCACTCTCGATCTTCTTCATGCACCTGCTCGGAGATGTGCCGTCGCCGCCGCTGATGGGTGCGATCTCCGAAGCGAGCTCGATCGCCCGCGCGTTCCTGGTCGTGCCGGTGGCACTCCTGGTGAGCGGCTTGATCTGGAGCTTTGCCGCCTGGCGCGGAGCGCGTGTCGACGCGTCATGAGATCCGGTCGGAGAGCGGACGCGCTGCTGCGCGTCCCTACGAACTCTAGAGTTAGCGCATATCTCCCGGCGGGAAACTGCGAAAGCGAGCGGTCCAACGTTGTGATCAGCGCTGTGCCGGCTGGCCTGTTTCAGCATTCCGCGGTTCCGGCGCTAACATGCAGAGGTTGCGGCGTCGAACGCCGCCTGCGTCCATGTCTTCTCTCGAGGAGATCAGCTCCATTCTGCGCCGCTGGCCGCGGGGATTCCGGCCACAGCACCGCGATGCCGCACGTGAGACGCTGCGGTCCTGTGCGGAGGTCTACGAGGCCTCGCACGCAGTGATGGCGTGGGAGGAGAGTGATGAGCCCTGGATCGTCATCGCCACGTATTCGGCCAGCGAATACGACTGCATCGAGGCGGCCGCGGATCGTTTTCTGCCCCTGACGGATCCCTCCATCGCGGAGGTGAGCTTCTCCCTCTCCGCCGACGGCAGGATCATCACCTCGGCCGGCCAGTGCATCGAATCGGGACAGTCGCTCGTCAACCAGAACTTACGCAACGATTACGGCATCGGCGCGGCCGTGTCGCTGCCGGTGCGCGGCGACACGATCGAAGGCCGCGTATTCCTCCTCGACGCAGGCAACTCGACGCCGGAGATGTTGCTCGTCGGCGAGGCCATCGGCGCGCTGGTCGCGGCGCAGTTCGACTCTGCGACGCGCATGGAGTCGCAGGCGCGCGACGCCGTGGCCGACGAGCGGATGCGCGTCGCGCGAGATCTGCACGACGGACTTCTGCAATCCTTCACCGGGGTGGTGCTGCGGCTGGAAACCGTGCACAGCATCCTCGAGGAGAACCCTGATCAGGCCCGCAACATGTTGACGGAAGTGCAGGCCAGCATCATGGCCGACCAGCGCGAGTTGCGGGCGTATGTCGAAAAGCTCGGACCGCGCCATCGTGCGGAGATGAAGTTCGACTTCCGCGGCCGTCTCGACGAATGGCGCGAACGATTCGAAAAGCAGTGGAACGTGTCGGTGCGGTTCGACGGGGAGCGGCTCGATCCACTCGTGGCCGAGCTGCTCGGCCACGAGACGCTGCGCCTGATCCAGGAGGCGGTGACGAACTCGGCCAAGCACGGCGGCGCGTCGGCGGTCGACGTCAACCTCACCACCAGGGACGGCAGAATGATCATCGAGGTCTCCGACAACGGCGGCGGCTTCCCATTCCACGGCCGCAGAACGCTCGAAGAAATCCGGGGCGGCGCCGGCGGGCCGGGAGTGCTCGCGCAGCGCGTGGCCGCTCTCAATGGTGATCTGATCGTCGAATCGGGAGAGAATGGCGCGCGGATCGAGATCTCGGTTCCGCTCGGTTTCTCGAGCTCCTGAACATGATTCGACTCGTGCTCGCGGACGATCACCGCATCATTCTCGAAGGGCTGGAACAACTCTTCCGGCGGGAGCGCGATTTCGACGTGATCGCCACCTGCACGACGGGAGAAGAGACGATCGAGGCCACGCGGCGATTCAAACCGGACGTGCTCGTTCTGGACCTGCGCATGCCCCAGGGGGACGGCCTGTCCGTGATGCGGACCCTCCGCGCCGAGGGGCTGCCGACGCGCGTGGTCCTGCTCACGGCGA
>JADGOA010000087.1 GCA_017883215.1 Thermoanaerobaculia bacterium
TCTTCAGTGAACATGCGGCGCTTCTTCTGGTTTCTGGTTTCTGGTTTCTGGTTTCATTTCCGCGAGTGCTGCCTTGAGGCGCGACTCGGAATCGATCAGGAAGTTCGCCTGGGTCACGACCTTTTCTCCCGCAGCAAGGCCGCTGCGAACTTCGTAGAACTGCTCCGACTTCGTTCCGACGGAGACTTCCCGCGGCTCGAATGTGCCGTCCGCCTTGACGAGGAAGACGACCGAGCGCGTGCCGGTCTGCAGGACGGCGGACTCCGGCACGACGACCACCACTCGCGCCGGCTGCTGAATCACCACATCGCCGAACATGTCCGGCTTGAGCGCGCCATCGGCGTTGTCGAATTCGCTGCGCACTTTCACCGTGCGGGTCACGGGATCGACGGTCGGTGCGATGAACGTGACGCGACCCGCCCACGTCCGGCCCGGGATGTACGAAAGCGTCGTGGTCGCCGGCGCGCCGAGACGGACGAACTGCAGCTCGGACTCGTAGACGTCGGCCTGAACCCAGACATGATCGAGATTCGCGATCTCGAACAGAGGCTCGCCGGGCGTGACACGCGCTCCCTCGACGGCGAGTTTGTTGAGGACATAGCCGTTCGTCGGTGAGTAGATCGTCACCGATTTGCGGGCGGCGCCCGTACGCTCGAGCTGCCGGATCTCGCCCGGCGTGATGTCCCACAGCAGCAGACGCTGACGCGCGGCGGCGAGGAGCGACGGCGCTTGCTTCGCGGCCCGAAGCGCGAGGAGGTACTCCTGCTGCGTGGCCAGCAAATCGGGGCTGTAGACGGAGAAGAGCGGCTGCCCTTTGCGGATCTGCTGCCCGGTGACGTTCACGTACAGCTTCTCGATGTAGCCGTCGAACTTCGTCGAGATCTTGTAGAGACGGGTCTCGTCGACCGCCACGCGGCCGACGGTACGCACCGAGCGTCCCAATGAGCGCATCTCGGTCATCCCGGTCTGCACGCCGATGAGTTGCTGGCGGTCGGACGTAAGCTTGACGTTCGCGTAGCCGTTGACCGTCGATGCACCTGGAGCAGCGGCGTCGGCGTACACCGGCACGAGCTGCATTCCGCAGTCTGGAGCGATGCCAGGCTTGTCCGACTTGTATGCCGGATGCATCGGGTCGACCCAATAGAGGATCTTCTTTTGTTCCGCGGAAGTCGCCGCGGCCGGTTTCCCGCTTTCCGCGTACACCGGAACGAGGTCCATGCCGTCGGGCGCTTTTCCCGGTTTGTCGAACTTGTGAGTCGGGTTCATGGCGTCGACCCAGTAGAGAGCCTTCTTCTCACTCACACTCGTGGAGGGCGACTTCGGGTTCGGGCGCACGATCACGACCACGACCAGCGCGATCGCGAGGAGAAGGGTCAGGATCCAGGGAAGTTTCGTTTTCATCGTGATCACCTCATCGAAGTGGAGGAACCGCCGCTCGCGGCTGTGGCCGGGGCGGGTGTCTGCGCGCTCGCGGAGCCGGAGCTCATCGCGGCCGTCGCGCTCATCGCGGTCGGCTGCAGGCTCGCTTCGTCGATGGCTACGCGCCACTTCGCAGCTTCCGCGAGGCGTGACATCAGAGTGGCCCGGTCGCCGTAGAGCGTGTTGAGCGCGTCCAGAACGGAAATGAAGGGGAGCTTGGCGGACTGATAGCTCGCCAGCGCCGATTCGAGCGACAGCTCGTCGAGCGGCAGGATCGACTCGCGGTAGGTCCTGGCGATCCGCAGCGCCGCCTGGAGCTGTGCGATCCGCTCGCGCGTGCGGAGCTCGAGCTCGAGCGCCACCGCCGACTGGTCCGCTGTCCGAGCATCTGCGAGCGCTTTCGCTTCCGCGAGCTGGTTCTGCTGCCTGCGGTCGATCCAGAGCGGCACAGAAACGCCGACGCCCACCTGCCACATCGGTCCCATTGCGAACGAGCCGCGGTACATCGACCCGCCGTTCACCGTGAAATCGGGAAGGAAGTTCCGGCGGGCCAGATCGACGCGCAGGCGGCCGCTCTCGAGTGCCTGCGCGGCCGACGCAATCTCCGGGCTTCGCTGTGCGGCCGCGGCGATCAGCGTTGACGCCGAAGCAAGTGTGGCCTCCGACGGCAGCGTGGCCGGCGTATCGATTGCGCGGTCCTGCGGCGAGCCGACCAGCCGGTTGATCTCCGCGGTCCGTGCGGCGATCGTCGCCTGCTGAGTCGCCTTCAGCTCATCGAGGCGGGCCAGCTCGATCTGCGCCCGCAGGACGTCCTGCTGCACGCCGAGGCCGGCGGCGTAACGCGCGCGGGTCGTCGCCTCGATCTGCGCGGCTGCGGCGTGACGGTCATCGATGATGCCGTCGATGGCGCGTGCGAGCAGCAGGTCGTACCAGGCGTTTCTCACGCGCGCTTCGATGGCCAGCTCGCTGCGGCCGACCGCACCGCGCTCGATCTCCTTCGCCTCGCTTTCGGCAACGCGCCCGGCGAGAGAGAGCTTGCCCGGCCAGGGAATCGTCTGGCTGACCATGAGTCCGAGAAACGATCCCTCAGCTTTCCCGAGAGAGAGCGAGCGGCCGTCGTTCTGGTACGTGGTGGAGATGAACGGGTCGGGGAGTGTCGCTGCCGGTACGATGCGGTGCCGCGCTGCGATGGAGATGGATCGCGCCGCTGAGATCTCCGGCGCGTTTGCAAGCGCCTCGGCAACGAGCGCGTCGAGCGCGGGATCGGACAGCGAGGCGCGGCTCGCAGATGTTTGTGCGGGAGCCGTCGCTGCGAGGAGCAGCGCGACAGCCGCGATGATTGAACGGAACTTCACGATGCAGTCTCCTGGCGTGTACACGCGGGACACCCCGGCCGGGGTGCGGCGGACAGAGCGGGCGAGACTGCGGGATCAGATGAGGAAAACGGAGTTCAGGACGTGCAGAGGTGCGTCAGAGGGATGCGCCGGGATCGAGCACTGGGTTTGCGGCGGGGCAATCTGAGGCCGAGCGCTGATGACCGCAACGACTGTCGCCACGGCGTGAGTGCTCGTGCTGACGGTCGTCTGAACCGTGTGCGGCAGCGGCGCGGGAGCCGTGTTGCGCGTCATCCCGCACTGCGTCTGACATTGCTCTGCGGCGGTCGCACCGACGCGCACCGACTTCGTTGTTTTGCAGCAGGGCATCGAACAACCGCGTTGAGCGAGGAGTGAGGGTGCCGCGAGGAGCGTGAACGCGAACGCCACCAGCAGAGCGCCGGAGAGGAGCCGGAGCATCGGCCGGAAGCCTTTCCCGAGCTGGGCTTTAGAGTTCATGGCAACGTGAAGCATCGCAGGAGCTTTCGGAATTCCAGGGAAACATAACGTCCCAACGGCGAGTGGGCAGTGGGCAGTGCGCGTCCTACCCGCGAGTGTCGGACAACGCCTGCTGGCTCCTGAGGAATGGTGCCGGGGGGAATCGCCACGCAACGTAGTCCGCGGCACCTAGTCCTGTGATTTAGAGCACAATGCTCGGCGGATTCGTTCATTTTCACTGCGACGGGATGAGGCGGCATTCGGCTCTCGGTCTGCGGGGTCAAACGCCTTACTCTGTAAGGTGAATGGGAGGTGAACAGAGGGGCGTGACCGAGGTCTCATCGTGTGATAACAATCACTTCTACACGTGACCTGCATCCATGTCGTTTTGCGAGGACTACCTCTAAATTCTGTGATGTGACAGGGGATCGGTGCATCAGTCGGTGCATCAGATTGAAACGGAGGTCGTATGCCGTCGCCATATAACCTGGAAGTCGAATACAACTGCGCAGAGTGCCGGGTCCGCGCAGAGCGGATTTTCTGCAACATGAGCGCGCCAGCGGTCCAGGCGCTGGACACGGTGAAATTCACCGGGTTGTATCCAAAGGGATCCCTTCTGTTCGTCGAGGGCGAAGAGCCGCGCGGAGTGTTCATTCTCTGCAGCGGACGCGCGAAGCTGACGACCTCATCGACGGAAGGAAAAACGCTGATCGTCAAGATCGCCGAGCCCGGCGAAGTTCTTGGCGCCAGCGCAACCATTCTCGGCAAGCCTTACGAGGTATCTGCCGAGACAATCGAGCCCTCGCAGTTGAACTTCATCAAGCGCGAGGATTTCCTGAAGTTCCTCAACTCGCACGCCGAAGCCTGCATGCACACAGCCCAGCAACTGAGCGAGAAATATCACGCCGCGCAGCGTGAGATCCGCTCTCTGGGGCTGTCGCAGACGACGAGCGAGAAGCTGGCGCGCCTGCTGCTCGACTGGTGTGACCGCACCGGCGAAGAGACGGCGCGGGGAACTCGCATCAAAGTGCTGCTCACGCACGAGGAGATCGCGCAGATGATCGGCACTACCCGTGAGACCGTCACGCGCCTTCTGAGCGACTTCAAGCGCAAGAAGATCGTCGACGTCAAAGGCTCGAGCCTGTTCGTGACGAACAAGCCGCTGCTCGAGCACATGGTCAGCGTCTGAACCCACCGCCCCGCCAGTTGCTGAGTTGCTGAGTTACTCAGTTGCTCAGTTACTGGTGGGCGGGCCCTCGACCCCCGAACTGAGTAACTCAGCAACTCAGCAACTGGCGGGACGGGTGGAGCGACGCGCTCCTGCTCTTGCTGTTTAGGCTTGTGGACGGCCGCCGAACGACTCGGCAACTGAGCAACTGAGCAACTGAGCAACTCAGCAACTCAGCAACTGGCTGGGCGGTGGAGCGACCATCGTCACGTGACGTCGTACGCCAGATCACAGTGCGGGCTTTCCCCCGCATTTACCGTCGCTTTTGTACCAATAAGGAAACGAGGAGGCCACGTGACGACGACGCAACTCGAAGTCGAACCTGGAAGCTGCACTAGCTCGGTTCTTCAGACCCTCGCGCCATACGAGACCGTCGAAGGCTGGCCTGCCGGGAAACTGCTGTTCCGCGAGAGCGAAAGCCCGCGCGGCGTTTATGTTCTGCTCTCCGGCGAGGTCGATCTTCTCTTCTCTTCGCGCAGCGGACAAGCCAAACCGCTGCGGATCGCCGAAGCCGGCCAGATCCTCGGTCTCAGCTGTGTCGTATCCGGACGCCAGCATGACTGCTCAGCAACTGCTCGATCGTCCGTCGTGACGGGATTCATCGCCAAAGACAAGTTCCTTTCTCTCCTCGACGAGAACCCCGCTCTCTGGTTCAGCATCCTGCAGATGCTGAGCACGGACATCAACTCCTGCTACGACTGCATGCGAACGCTCACCGCCACGCGGTGAGCGCCCCTCCCCCGGCGCGTAGCGGCGTCCCCATCGCCTGCCAGCGAACGCTGCGCCGCCGGAAACTGCGTCCGTCATTTCCGGCCGGCGCGCCCGCTGCTCTTTGGCGCCGTGTGCTCATCATCACAGGCGCGCTTGATGTCCATCATGAGCTGAAGTTCGTACCTGTTCTAAGTTTCGCGAAGTGGAGGTTCACCCATGTCCGTCGCCGAAGTCGTGAAATCCGAGGAAGCCACAAACGCCAAGAAAGAAGCCACTTACGCGATGCTTGATGGCAACGAGGCCGTCGCTCGCGTCGCCTACAAAGTCAGCGAAGTCGTTGCCATCTATCCGATCACTCCCTCCTCCACGATGGGCGAGTGGGCCGACGCATGGTCGGCCGAACACGCACCCAACCTCTGGGGGACGATCCCGTCCGTCATCGAGATGCAGAGCGAGGCCGGCGCCGCCGGCGCCGTCCATGGCGCCCTCCAGACCGGCTCCCTCGCCACGACCTTCACGTCGTCGCAGGGCCTCCTGCTGATGATCCCCAACATGTACAAGATCGCGGGCGAGCTCACCCCCGCGGTGTTCCACGTCGCCGCCCGTTCGGTCGCCACCCACGCCCTCTCGATCTTCGGCGACCACAGCGACGTGATGGCCGTTCGCACCACCGGCTGGGCGATGCTGGCCTCCGCCGGAGTGCAGGAAGCACACGACTTCGCCCTCATCTCACAGGCGGCGACGCTCGAGGCGCGCCTGCCGTTCCTCCACTTCTTCGACGGTTTCCGCACCTCTCATGAAGTGGCAAAGATCGAGGTCATCGACGAAGAAGTGATGCGCCGCATGATCGACCTCCAGCTGGTCTTCGACCATCGCGCGCGCGCGCTGTCTCCGGACCATCCTGTCGTCCGCGGGACAGCCCAGAACCCGGATGTCTTCTTCCAGGCGCGGGAGCGGTCGAATCCGTTCTATCGCGATTGCGCCGGCGTGGTGGCGAATGCCATGACGCGCTTCGGAAAGCTCACCGGCCGCAACTACGCGCCGTACGAGTACCACGGGGCACCCGATGCCGAACGGATTCTGGTGCTGATGGGATCTGCGTGCGACACGGTCGAGGAGACCGTCGACGCACTCGTGGCCCGCGGCGAGAAAGTGGGCATGATCAAAGTGCGGCTGTATCGGCCCTTTGACGGCCCGCGCTTCATGGCCGCCATTCCGCCGACGGTCGAGCGCATGGCCGTTCTGGACCGGACCAAAGAGCCCGGCGCCGCCGGCGAGCCGCTCTATCTCGACGTCATCAACTCGCTTTACGAAGAGGGACGCACGATTCACGTCGTCGGCGGCCGTTATGGACTGTCGTCGAAGGAATTCACGCCGGCCATGGCCAAGGGCGTGTTCGACAACCTCGAAGAAGAGACGCCCAAGGCGCACTTCACCATCGGCATCAACGACGACGTCAGCCACACCAGCCTCAATTACGACCCGTCGTTCTCCACCGAAGAAGACGACGTCGTCCGCGCTCTCTTCTACGGACTCGGCTCGGACGGCACCGTCGGCGCGAACAAGAACTCCTGCAAGATCCTCGGCGACTCCGGGCTCTACTCACAGGGCTACTTCGTCTACGACTCGAAGAAATCGGGAGCGGCCACGGTGTCGCACCTGCGCTTCGGCCCGCGCCCGATCCGCAAGCCCTACCTCATCGGCCAGGCCAATTTCGTGGCCTGCCATCAGCCCTCGCTGCTGGACCGGTACGACGTCGCGAAGGAGCTGGTCGACGGCGGAATCTTCCTGCTGAACGGCTCCGAAGAGCAGCTGCCGCCGCGCATCCTCCGCGAGCTCATCGCCAAGCACGCCAGGTTGTACACGATCGACGCGATGAAGGTGGCGCGCGAGTCCGGCATGGGCTCGCGCATCAACACCATCATGCAGGTCTGCTTCTTCAAGCTGGCGAACGTCATGCCGCCCGAGGAAGCGCTGGAAGCAATCCGCAAGTCGATTCGCAAGACTTACGCATCGAAGGGCGGGTCGATCGTCGAGAAGAACCTCGCAGCCGTCGACCAGGCGCTCGCCAACCTGCACGAAGTCCCGCTGCCCACTCCGTCGGAATCAGCGGTAGAGGCGCTGATCCCGTCGAAGCGCGCCGACAGCGAGTTCGTCAGCGGCGTGCTCTCCGAGATCATCGCCGGCCACGGAGACGATCTGCCGGTCAGCTCCATGCCCTGCGACGGCACCTTCCCGATGGGAACGACGAAGTACGAAAAGCGCAATCTCGCGCAGGACATCCCGGTGTGGGATCCGGTGGCGTGCATCGCCTGCGGAAAGTGCGCGATGGTCTGCCCGCACGCCACCATCCGCATCAAGGTCTACGACGAGGCGCTCAAGAGCGGCGCGCCCGAGACGTTCAAGTCCCTGCAGCCGGCGGCCAGGGAGTGGAAGGGGCTGGCGTACACGATTCAGGTGGCGCCGGAGGATTGCACGGGTTGCGAGCTCTGCGTCGACGTCTGCCCGGCCAAGAGCAAGAAGCATCCGGAGCGGAAGTCGCTGTACATGCAGCCGCAGCCGCCGCTGCGCGAGGCCGAGGCGAAGAACTGGGATTTCTTCCTCTCCCTGCCGGAGTACGACCGTCGCAAGATGCAGCCCGGTGTGATCCGCCACATTCAGGTCGCGCAGCCGCTGTTCGAGTTCTCTGGGGCCTGCTCGGGATGCGGCGAGACTCCATACCTGAAGCTGATGACGCAGCTGTACGGCGACCGCGTGGTCGTCGCCAACGCCACCGGTTGCTCGTCGATCTACGGCGCAAACCTGCCGACCACTCCGTGGACCACGAACGAAGACGGCCGCGGCCCGGCGTGGTGCAACTCCCTGTTCGAGGACAACGCCGAGTTCGGACTTGGTTTCCGCGTCTCCATCGACAAGCAGCGTGACTTCGCGCGTGAGCTGGTGAAGAAGGCCGCGTCCATCGTGGGCGAGACTCTCGTCGACGAGATTCTCAACTGCGCGCAGAAGGACGAATCGGAGATCTACGACCAGCGCGCCCGCGTGGCAACGCTGAAGGACCACCTGCGGCGCCACGAGCTGATGTCGCGCATGCACAAGCTCGATACCACCGACGAGCAGCAGCTGCTGGCCGTGGCCGACTACCTCGTGAAGAAGTCGGTCTGGATCGTCGGCGGCGACGGATGGGCGTACGACATCGGTTTCGGCGGACTCGATCACGTGCTTTCCAGCGGCCGGAACGTCAACATCCTCGTGCTCGATACGGAGGTCTACTCGAACACCGGCGGCCAGATGTCGAAGGCCACGCCGCGAGCGGCTGTCGCGAAATTCGCAGCCGCGGGCAAGCCAGGCGCAAAGAAGGACCTCGGCCTGATTGCCATGACGTACGGAAACGTCTATGTCGCCAACGTCGCCTTTGGTGCGAAGGACGAGCACACGCTGCGCGCTTTCATCGAAGCCGAGCAGTACGAGGGGCCGTCGCTGATCATCGCTTACAGCCACTGCATCGCGCACGGCCTCGACATGGCCACGGCGCTCCAACACCAGAAGGCCATGGTCGACTCGGGCCAGTGGTTGCTGTACCGCTACAACCCGAGCCGCGCCGCGAACAACGAGAACCCGCTGCAGCTCGACACGAAGGCATTGAAGATACCGGTCGAAGAGTACCTGCGCACCGAGAACCGCTTCAACCAGGTGTTGAAGGGGGACGACGCCGAAGGGAAGAAGCTTTTCCAGGCGGCGCAGCACGACGTCGACATGCGTTGGCAGATGTACAGCTATCTGGCATCGATGAAGCCCACGGGCGTCACGAACTGAGCCATCGAAAAGGCCGGCGAGCGGGCCCTGGTTCCGCTCACCGCTTTCGTTTCAGCGGGCAGAGGTGGATCTGCCTGTCGGGGCGCAGCAGCCCGCCCGCAGCTCTCGTCTGCGCCCGGGGACGGCAGCGTCCTATGATCTGCGGAAAGAAACATCGCGGCTAGGCGTGGACTCCTCCGTTCGTCTGGAGTGCGGACGTCCCCGTCCGCAACGATCGGACGTTCCCGTCCGATCGTTCACAGTCCCAGTCTGCCCCTCACTGATCGGCCAATCGGCGCGACCGCCACGCTTCGAGACCTTTTCCGGATCTTTTCTGCAACACCACGATTGAAGACCCGGTCCCATCCTCTGTGCGCAACCACACTCTGATCACGTTCGAGATTGACACTCGGCACATTTTCAGACGGTGCCGAATGCAATTCTGTGCCCTCACCATGAGATACGCGGCAAGCGTCGTGGAGGCGGTGCGTCCACCATCATCGCCCGACGTGTAGGCCGTAGCAGGGAACGACAAGAAGGAGAGAGGATGCTTCGGAAGAGAGTCATCGTCTGTTCGTCGATCGTTCTTTTGTTCCTGATCACCGTGACGGCGACCGCCGCCGTTTCACAGCAGGAATACGACGCGCTCGTCGCGTTCTACAACGCGACCGGTGGCCCGAACTGGACGAACCACACCAACTGGAGTGGTCCATTGGGAACCGAGTGCACGTGGTACGGCGTGACCTGCGACGGGCCGGGGAGCGCGGTCGTGCAACTGCAGCTCGACAAGAACAATCTCACGGGTCAGATTCCGCCTGCCGTTTCGGGACTGGCGAAACTGACGTACCTGAATCTCCAAGGGAACCAGCTGTCCGGCCAGATTCCGCCGGAGATCGGAAATCTGAATTCCCTGAAGGAGTTGAACCTGGGATCCAACAATCTCACCGGTTCGATTCCGTCGTCCATCGGACAGCTCCGCTCACTCGTTCTCCTCTATCTCAACTCCAACAACCTGTCCGGCCAGATTCCGGCGGAAATCGGAAATCTGACATCTCTGCAGGTGTTCATTCTGGGATCCAACAATCTTTCGGGTCCGATTCCGGCCTCGATCGAACAGCTTGGCTCACTTGTTTACCTGTGGGCCCCGTACAACCATCTCTCCGGCCAGATTCCGCCGGAGATCGGGAACCTGACGAACCTGAAGGAGCTGGAGCTCTTCAGCAACAACTTCAGCGGAACGATTCCGAAGGAACTCGGGAACCTGACCAATCTCACACTCGTGCAACTCGACGGCGAGAACAGCACGATTGGAGGCCTGACGGGCTCGATCCCGCCGGAGCTCGGCAAGCTGACCAATCTGCAGGCCTTCTCCGCGGCGGTACAGCAGTTGAGCGGACTGTTTCCGACCACAACCGTCATGCAGTGGAGAAACCTCGACTTCATCGCTCTCGAGGGCAATCACTTCACCGGTCCGATACCGGGAGAGTTGGCGCAACTGCCGAAGCTCACCCAAATCGATCTTGCGATCAATGACTTCGATCCGGGCCCGATTCCGTCGGAGTACCTGACGATGACGAATCTCACGTACCTCAGCCTCGGAGAGACGAACCGCACCGGATCGATCCCAGGCTCGATCGGCAATCTCACCTCACTGCAGTTCCTTCGCCTCTGGGGCAACCAGCTCACTGGAACGATTCCGGCCGAGTTGGGCAGCATGACCGCGCTGCACAACCTCTGGATCAGCGCGAACAATCTCCGCGGTCCGATTCCCGACAGTCTGATGAATCTTCATCTCGATCTCGACTCCGGCCCGGGAATCTTCAAATTCCCGTCGATCTTCTCTTACAACGCGCTCTACACGACGAATCCGGCATTACGCGATTTCCTGAACTCGAAGGTCCAAAGCGGCAATTGGGAAGAGAACACGCAGACCGTGCCGCCGACGAAGGTCACGGTCGTCTCTTCAACGCCCACGAGCATCACGCTCTCCTGGCAGCCGATCGCCTATACCGCCGATCCCGGCGGCTATGAGATCAATGTCAGCACGACTCCCGGCGGCCCGTACACGCGCAAACTCATCACCACGGATAAGAGCATTGCGTCCGCGACGGTGAGTGGTCTTACGCCGTCGACGCATTACTACGTCGTTCTGAAGTCGGTCACGTATCCACATGCCGTCTCGGTAAACCGCGTCTACCAGCGGTTCGCCCGCAACACACAGACGAACACGATCGTCAGCGACCCAACGCCCGAGGTCTCGGCGACGACGGCAGCACCGGCGCCGGCGCCGGCGAACGTCGTCGTCAGCCAGTTCCCGAGTGC
>JADGOA010000088.1 GCA_017883215.1 Thermoanaerobaculia bacterium
CGCGCCGCCGAGGATCCCTCCATCGCCGCCGACGCCCCCGCGCTGCAGGAGCGCTTCACCGCCCTCGCCGCAGCGCAGGCGGAGGTGGACCGGCTGTATGCGCGATGGAGCGAGTTGGACGGGAAAGTCGAAATTCCTCCGCCATGACCGTAGGACGCGCGGCTGCGCAGTGCCGAACCTTCGGGGTGGTGGAGCTTGCCGGCCCGCCCACGGGAGTTCGGCACGGCGCAGCCGTGCCCTGCGAACGCAGCTTACGCGTGCACGCCCGGCGCTTCGCGGCCGGTGGCTTCCACGTACTCGACGTACGAGCCGCCGTACGTCAGCGGCTGATCGTGACCGTCGCCACCGAGCTCGAGGACGCGGTTGGCGAGGCCGCGCAGGAACGTGCGGTCGTGTGACACGAAGAGCATCGTTCCCTCGAAATCGTGAAGGGCCTCGATCAGCATTTCCTTCGTGGCCACGTCGAGATGGTTCGTCGGCTCGTCGAGCACGAGAAAGTTAGGCGGATCCAGGAGCATGCGCGCCATGACCAGGCGCGACTTCTCGCCGCCGGAGAGCGAGCGGATCTTCTTCTCGACATCATCCCCGGAGAACTGAAAGGCCCCGAGGAGATTGCGCAGGACGCCCACGCCCTCGAGCGGGAAGTCTTTCTGGATCTGCTCCCACACCGTCAGGTCGGGATCGAGCAGGTCGAGCGACTGCTGGGCGAAGTAGCCCATCTTCAGGCTGGCCCCCAGGCGCACCGAGCCGCTGTCCGGCTCGAGCGCGCCGGCGATCATCTTCAGCAGTGTCGATTTGCCGGCGCCGTTCTTCCCCATCACGCACCAGCGCTCGCCGCGGCGTACCTGAAAATCGAAGGCCTCGTAGATGCGGCGTGTGCCGAACGTCTTCGATACGCCGCTGAGCATGGCCACGTCGTCGCCGGAGCGCTGCGGCCGGCGAAAATCGAACTTCATGACCTTCCGCTTGCGGGGAGGCTCGATCCGCTCCTGCTTGTCGAGCATCTTGATCCGGCTCTGCACCTGCGCCGCTTTGGCGGCGTGGGCGGCGAAACGGTCGATGAAGCGCTGTTCTTTGGCGAGCTTGGCCTGCTGTCGCGCGTACGCCGCCTCCTGGTTGCTCTCGCGCTGCTCGCGCTCCCGAACGTAGAAGTCGTAGTCGCCGCTGTACGTGACGATGTCGCCTTCGTCGATCTCGATGATCTTGCTGACGACTCGGTTCATGAAATCACGGTCGTGCGAGGTCATCAGAATCGTCGAGGGAACGCTCCTCAGAAAGCGCTCCAGCCAGACGATCGATTCGATGTCGAGGTGGTTGGTCGGCTCGTCGAGGAGGAGCACGTCGAACTTGCCGAGAAGGATTCGAGCCATGGAGACGCGCACCTTCCATCCGCCGGAGAGCGCGCCGGAATCGCCGTCGATCTGCTCGTCGGTGAAGCCGAGTCCGTGGAGGACTTCGCGGGCGCGGGATTCGAGCTCGTATCCGCCCAGGTGCTGGTACTCCTCCTGGACATGACCGAAGCGCTCCAGGATGGCGTCGAGGTTGTCGGTGGCTGGATCCGACATGCCACGCTCGAGCTCGATCAGCTCGTGGTGGAGGTCGCCCAGGCGGCCGCTGCCGGCGATGGCCTCGTCGAGGACCGGTCGCCCGCGCATCTCGTCGACTTCCTGGCGGAAGTAGCCGACGGCCAGCTTCTTCGGCACGATCACAGATCCGTCGTCCGCGGTCTCGTCGCCGACGATCATGCGGAAGAGTGTCGACTTGCCGGCACCGTTCGGCCCGACCAGCCCGGCCTTTTCGCCGGGGTTGAGCTGGAACGAGGCATCGACGAACAGGATCTGCCTGCCGTACTGCTTGCTGACGTTTGCGAACGAGATCATTGCCGGCGGGGCAACACGGAGGGTGGGGGAGTTGTTCCGAGTCGCCTCGGGTCACTGGGTCGCGAGGTCACGAGGTTGCGGGGACATCCGACTCCGGGCACCTCGCAACCTCGGCACCTCGTGGCCTCATTCTCCTCACGCTCTCGCCAGCAGCGCCTGGAATCGCGGGTCGCCGCGCAGGGGATCGAGGTCGGGATCGTTTTCCACCCACGACTTCGCCAGAGCGCCCTGGCCGACCGACACCTCGAGGCAGGAGATCGCTTCAGCGACGCGACCTAACGCGGCATAGACGCACGCCGCGTTGTACTCGATGATGGGTTCGTCGGGATCGATGGCTGTCGCGCGGCGGACCCACTGTTCAGCGCGTTCGGGCTCGCCGAGCTCGGCAAAGATCGCCGCTCCCATCGTCCAGGCCCGTGTATCGTCCGGATGGCCGCGGAGCCGTTTTCTTGCCGCTTCGACGCAGGCCACTGCAGCGCCATGGGCCTTCTCCGCTTCGCCGAGGCGGCGGTAGCACATGCCGAGGAGGTACCAGGAGTCAAAGGCCTCCGGCACGATGCGGCAGGCCTCGCGAAATCTCGCGGCGGCCTCGCCGACGCGTCCCTGAGCGAAAGCGACCCGTCCGTAGATGTAGTGCGCATCGTAGAGCATGGGATCGAGCTCGATGGCGCGGCGGAGCTCTCGCTCCGCATCTTCGGACGCGCCGGTGAGAAAGAGCGCCAGTCCGCGGGCGGCGCGTGCCTCGGCGAGATCAGGGTCGATCTCCAGGGCCTTGCGGCTCGCTTCCTCCGCGGCCGCCACCATCTCGCTGCCGGCGCCGAAGTACAGCCGCAGAAAGGCGTTGCATTCAGCGATTCCCGCGTAGGCGCGGGCGTAGCCCGGCTCGATTTCGATGGCCCGGCGGAACGACTGCAGTGCGATCTCGAAGGCCTTTCGACGTTGCTGATGGGCGAACTCGCGTCCCTGGAGATAGGCCTCGTAGGCTTCGGCTTCGGCGCTCGACATCGGCACCGCGGGTCTCGCCCGGTCGCTGGAGAGGGTCACCTCGAGCGCGGCCGCGATGTTGTCGGCGATCTCGTCCTCGACGGCGAAGATGTCGCGGATCTCGCGGTCGTAGCGTTCGTACCAGAGGCGGTAGCCGTCTGCGACGTTGATCAACTGCGCTGCGATGCGGACGCGGTCGCCGGAGCGGCGCACGCTTCCCTCGAGCACGTGATCGACGTGCAGTTTGGCTCCGATCTCGCGCACGTCCGCGCCGTACTCCCTGAACTGGAATGCGGAAGTGCGCGAGGCGACGTAGAGATCCGGGATGCGGCGCAGCGCAGCGAGAATCTCCTCTGCGATACCATCGCATAGATAGGCCTGGTCGCGGCCTGCCGTCATGTCGGCGAACGGCAGTACGGCGATCGAAGTCTTCCTCGCCACCGCAGCCCTTCGGACCGTCATGGACATGGTGTCGCCGTCGCTCTGGAGCGTGCCCAGGTCGGCGATCATCTGCTCGATCCGCTCGTAGCGCAGGCGCTGCTCTTTGGCCAGCGCGCGGTCGATGATCGTGTCGACAAATGCCGGGATATCGGAACGAACGGCCGATAGCGGCGCGTGCGGCTCGTTCAGCACCGAATGGATGATGGTCTCGATCCGCTCGCCCTGGAACGGAGTGTGGCCGGCGAGCATCTCGTACAGCACGACGCCGACCGCCCATATGTCGGCGCGCGGGTCGAGCTGCTCTCCGCGCAGGTGTTCCGGCGACATGTAAGCGGGAGTGCCGATGATCAGTCCGGGGCGGGTCACCCGGCCAGTGGCCAGCTTTGCCAGCCCGAAGTCGAGGATCTTGATCGCCTCCCGGCGGGTGACGCAGACGTTCTGCGGCTTGATGTCGCGATGGATGATCAACTCTTCGTGCGCCGCGGCCAGGCCGCGCGCGATCTCCATCGTGATGCCGATGGCGCGGTCGAGCGGCATCGGCCCGCGGGCGATGATCTGGTCGAGCGTTTCTCCGTCGTAGAACGGCATGACGATGAACGTCTCTCCGTCCTCCGTCGAATCGATGTCGAAGATCGTGCAGATGTTCGGGTGATCGAGCGACGACGCCGCCCTGGCCTCAGCGATGAATCGCTCGCGAGCTTCCGGCCCGGGGATGGCACCGGGCAGGAGGAACTTCAGCGCTACGCGACGTCCAAGCTTCTCGTCGAGGGCGCGGAATACTGTCCCCATGCCGCCCGCCCCGAGCTTCTCCTCGATGAGGTAATGCGAGACGCGGCGTGGTGTGAACGCTGCGATTTCAGATACCACTACCACCGGCGAAAGCATCGTACCGCGCCAACGATTTGTCGAGGCGTTCAGTCACAGGACGACGGTGAGAAAAAGCTCTTTGGCTGACGCTGATCGAACGAAACTACCGTGGCTCAGGCCCCGTGCGGGTGATCTTCTTCCTCTTCGGGGCTGGAGTTTCTGCGACCCCGAGCAAGCCCCGAAGTGGCGACAAAGTAATAGCCCGGAGCGTGAGCCCCGGGATCGAGGGCGCGCAAACAGCGTAAGCCCCGAAGGGGCGGAAGAATAATAGCCCGGGGCGTGAGCCCCGGGTTCGAGGGTCGAACAACAGCGTCAGCCCCGAAGGGGCGAAAGAGTCCGAAGGCTACGTCTTCTTCTCCGCCTTTCGAATCCCCTCCAGCACCCGGGCCGGGGTCATCGGGAGTCGGTACAGTCGTGCGCCGGTGGCGTCGAAGACGGCATTGGCGATCACGGCGCCCATCGGGACGATGGCCGGCTCGCCGCCTCCCTGCGGCAGAAGCTCGTCGTTCTTCACGAGGACCGTCTCGATCTTCGGGAGCATCGAGAACTTCGGCAGGTGGTACGTCCCGAAATTCCGATCGAGGACGTCGCCGCCTTTGAATCGCAGTTCCTCGGCGAGTGGGTACCCGAGCCCCATGGTGATGCAGCCTTCCATCTGCATCCTGGCGCCGTCGGGATTGACGACGATGCCCATGTCCTGAGCGCAGACGACGCGATCGACCTTCACGTTGCCGGTGGCGCGGTCGACCTTCACGTCGGCGATCAGCGCGACGTACGTTCCGGCATCGATGCCGCAGGCGATCGCACGCCCTTTGCCGCTGGGCGCGGCTGCGGCCTTCCAACCATACGCATCGGCAGCAGCCTGCAGCACGCTGCGCATCCGCGGGTCCTTCGTGTTCCGAAGGCGGAACTCCAGCGGGTCGATACCCAACGCGGCGGCCATGATGTCGATCTGCGACTCGGCGGCGAAGACGTTCATGTTCGCGCCGGGAGCCCGCCACGGACCGACGGCGAACGGATGCGCGGTTGGCGCTCCGCTCCCTCCCCCCCAGGACGAGTGGGTGCGGATCATGGCGTTCGGGATCTCGTAGAAGATGCCGGTGCCGCGCTCGCCGGCGTAGTAGACGTCGTAGTCCCACATCGTGATGACGCCGTTCGCGTCGACGGCGGACGCCACTTTGATCACCGACGCGGGATTGAACGTATCGTAGAAGAACTCTTCCGGCCGCGTCCAGGCCACCTGCACCGGAACGCCGGCTGCTTTCGCCAGCCGCGCCGCTTCGACGGCCTGCCTGCTGGAGCTCTTTCCACCGAATCCGCCGCCGACGTACGGGGTGATGACGCGAACGTTTTTCGGATCGAGCCCCACGGCGCGGGCGATGCCGTCGCGCGTCGGGAAGGGGGTCTGGGTTCCCGCCCACACCGTCATCTTGCCGTCCTTGAGCTCGGCGATGGCCGTGTGGGGCTCCATCGGCGCGTGGGCGAGGTAGGCCGTGTTGTACGTCGATTCGAAGACGCGGGAGGCGGAACTGCGCGCTGCTGCGAGATCGCCGCGATTCAGTCGGACGTCCGCCGCGGGCGCGTGCTCGAGCAGATAGGCGAAGATCCCATCGTTGTCGACGTCGAGCGACGGCTTCGTCCACTCGGCCTTCACTTTCCCGAGCGCTGCGGCCGCCGTCTCGGGATCGCCGGCCAGAACGGCGACGAGGTCGTCCTGCTGCACGACAGTGACGCCGCTCATCTCCTTCGCCGCGGAGACGTCGACGCTCTTCATCGTGGCGCCGTGTGCCGGCGGGCGAACGATGCGGGCGTACTGCATTCCCGGCAGGCGGATGTCGCCCGCGTATTTCGCGCGGCCGGTCACCTTGTCCACGCCGTCGAGACGCTTCGGCGAGGCGCCCATCAGCTTGAATTCCTTGACCGAGCGGAGCAGCGCCTTCTCGTCGACGAGGCGGGCGATCTGTTTGCCCTGGGCGAGCTCGCCGTACGTCACCTTCTTCGACGGATCGCCGGCCACCGAGACGACTCCGTTCTCGACGAGGAGGTTCTCTTTCGGCACGCCGAGCTTCTTCGAGGCGAGCTGCATCAGGACCGCACGGCCTTCCGCTGCCGCGGCACGAAGAGCAGGCCCGAATACGCGCGTAGTCAGCGAGCCGTATGTGCCGCTGTCCCACGGGCACTGATCCGTGTCGCCGAGCACCATCGTCACGGAATCCAGCCCCACGCCCAGCTCCTCGGCCGCCATCTGGGCCTGGGAGGTCATCACGCCCTGTCCCATCTCGATCTTCCCGGAGAAGATCGTGACGTGGCCCTTCTCGTCGATGCGGAGGTAGGCGTTGAGATCTTCGGGATAACCGCGGCGGCGCTCCTGGCCCAGCAACGCCGACGGGCCGACGCTCACCATCACGACGATGCCGCCGCCGACGAGCTTGAGGAAGGTACGCCGATCGAGACCCTGCACGGTCGTGGTCATGAGCGGCCTCCCTTCGCATGAGACGCCTCTTCGATCGCGGCGACGATCCGTTGATGCGCGCCGCAGCGGCAGAGATTGCGCTCCATCCCCTCGGCAATGGCATCGCGGGAAGCCTGCGGCTGCTGCTGCAGGAGGGCGTAGGCGTTCATGATCATGCCCGGTGTGCAGAAGCCGCACTGCAGTGCGCCGTGATCGGCGAAGGCCTGCTGCAGCGGATGCAGCTTGCCGTTCTGTTCGAGCCCTTCGATCGTCAGGACCTCTTTCCCGTCGACGTTCTTCAGCGGCGTCTGGCAGGAGCGGACGGCTTTTCCGTCGACCACGACTGTGCACGATCCGCAGAGCCCCGCCCCGCAGCCGTGCTTGGTGCCGGTCATGTCGAGATCCGTACGCAGGACCCAGAGCAGTCGCCGATCGTCGTCGGTGGTGAGTTTGGTGGGACGCCCGTTGAGGCGGAACTGGATGGTTTTTTTCACACGGCCCCCTTACGAGCTGGGCTGGCTCGGATACAGGGACCATGCTACTGCGGTGTGGGAGCGTGTCAATGACGGCGAACGTGCCAGGCGAATGCGGCAGCACCCAACGGCGAGTGAGGCGAAGCTGTGGAGTTGGCTCCGCGGCCGGCGTTTCGCTCATTTCAAATTCCGCAGGCAATATGCAATCGGCTCCTACATCATCGACTTCTACTGTGATGAGTTGAAGCTGGCGATTGAAGTCGATGGTGCGCAGCATGAGATTCTCGGTGTGGTGGAAGTGGACGACGCGCGAACGGAGACACTTCGCGGCTATGGAATCGAGTTGATTCGCATCTCGAATCGATTGATAGCGACGGATGTGTCGATGGCCGCACAGTGCATTCAGTGGGCAATCGGTCGGGCTGTGAAGAGAAGATCGACTCGAATCTGAGTCCGCGGGTTTGCACGCCCCTCACCCGGCCGCGAGCCCCCTGACCGCCGCCCGCTCGCGGCCACCCTCTCCCGGTGGGAGAGGGATGACCTGACGCGAACCTCGTGACCTCGCAACCTCGTGACCCGGGCGCGGAACGCCCGGCGGCGGCGGACGAGGACGTCCGCACTCCTAGAGCTGCGGGATCCGCCCCGGCGTCCAGGGGGCGCCGAGGACGTTCATCTTCTTTTCGATTTCGGCGAGATCCGTCTCGATCAGCTTGCGAAGTCTGTCGAGCATCGGCTTCGCTTCCTGCTCGGCGAGCGCCAGCGCCTCGCGGTGCGTTGCGGTCGGCGCAGATGTGGTCGTCAGTCCGTTGACGGCGATCTCAGCCCGTCCCATGAGCGAGGTCCACGCCGGCTCGTTGTGCGAGCGGAGAACCGGATCGCCGTGGAGCTCGTCGTCGATGTCGTGGAGCGCCTTGTCGACCGCGTTCACCTGCGCGACGAGCTTCGGATCGGGCCCTTCGATCTGGTCCAGTCCCTTCCTGATGTACTTGATGCGCGTCAGCGAGTCGGTGGTGATCTTCGCCGCTCCCATGACGGCGCGCTGCAGGTGCGCGGCCTTCTTCTGGAAGTCGAGAACGGCTGTGCCATCGCTTTCCTTCATGATCGAGAGATAGAGCGGCACGACGTTGACGGTCTGCGCGTCGCCGAGGAATGTTTCGACGCCGTCGACCCGCTTGGCGAGGCGGATGGTGTACTTGCCGGGAGCCGCGAGCGGCCCGGCCGGCGGGGTCGAGAACGGATCCTCTTCCGGCTCCTTGAGGTCGATCGGGAGGGGCGAGGGGTAACGAAGGTCCCAAGCCGCGCGATGAAATCCTGCTTTGACGGACGCCGGGACGCGTCGGACGACGTTCCCCTCTTCGTCGGAGACGATCAGCACGACTGCCGGCTCGAGCTCGCGCTCCTCAGCCCGAAGCTGCTCGACGGTGGGATAGGGATTTTCTTTGCTCGGCTCGTTTCCTTTGTCCTTGTCGAGCTTCGCTTCCTGGTCGGCGCGCTGTTTCGCCAGGCTCTTGATCTCGTCCTTCAGGTAATAGGTGACGACGGCGCCGACCGGCGGGTTGGGGGCGATGAAATACGAATCGCCCTGGAAGCCATGCTTCGGAATGCCTAACTCGGCGCGCTCGGTGTAAAGCTCGGCGTCGCGCGGCGCGAAGAGGGCCGCCTCGTTCTTCGCCGCGGCCGGCGTCATCGTGCGCAGCGGTCGATAGTCGTCGAGGATGTAGACGCCGCGGCCGAACGTGGCCACGACGAGATCGTTCTTGCGCTTCTGGATCCATAGGTCGCGTACGGCGATGGTCGGGAAGTTCCCCTTCAGCTGGATCCAGTTGCCGCCGCCGTTCTGCGTGAAATACAACCCGTACTCGGTGCCGGCAAAGAGGAGCTTCGGATCGCCGGGATCTTCGACTACGGCGTAGGCGCTGCCCCGTTGCGGCAGGTCGCCGGTGATCGAAGTCCAGCTGCGCCCCCGGTCGGTGCTCCTGAATACGTACGGCTTGAAGTCGCCCGATTTGTGGTTGTCGAACGCGGCGTAGACGGTGTCCGCATCGGTCGCCGATGCTTCGAGGCGCGACACGTAAGTCATCTCCGGGACGCCCGGAACCTTTTCGATCTTCGTCCAGTGAGCGCCGCCGTCTTCGGTGATCTGAATGAGCCCGTCATCGGTGCCGGCGTAGATCAACCCTTCCTTCAGCGGTGATTCGGCGAGTGAGACGACGTTCCCGTAGTAGGACGTCGACTGCGCCTTGGCCACGGCGTCGGCCCCCCAGATCCGCCCCATGACCGGAAGCGTGTTGCGGTTGATGTGGCGCGTCAGGTCGCCGCTGACCGCCTTCCAGCTGTTGCCGCGGTCGTCGCTGCGGAAAAGGTACTGCGCGGCGAAGTAGATGCGGTTGCTGTCGTGCGGGCTGACGATGAGCGGGCAATCCCAGTTCATCCGCAGCGGCTCCATGTTGCCGGTGGCCATCGGCTGGATGTCGAGCTGCTCGCCCGTGCGCTTGTCGAAGCGAATGAGGCCGCCGTTCTGCGACTCGGCGTAGATGGTGTTCGAATCCTTCGGATCGGGAATGGAGCGGAAACCGTCGCCCCCGGCGGTGACGTACCAGTCGGCGTTGGTGATGCCCTGCGCCGACGGGGTGCGAGCCGGCCCGCCGAGGGAGAAGTTGTCCTGCGTGCCGCCGTAGACGCTGTAGAACGGCAGGGCGTCGTCGGCGCTGATCCGGTAGAACTGCGTCACCGGCAGATTGGGCTTGAAGTTCCAGGTGGTGGCGCGGTCGAACGTCTCGTACAGGCCGCCGTCGCATCCGGCGAGGAGATGATCGCTGTTGGCCGGGTCGATCCAGATGGCGTGATTGTCCGGATGCTTGGATTTCTCGCCGAGTTTGGTGAAGGTCTTCCCGGCGTCGTCGGAGACGCGGATCCAGACGTCGGCGGAGTAGATGCGGTCGTCATCGTTCGGATCGACCCAGATCTCCGCGTAGTACATCGCCTGGGCGTTGTAGGAGCTCATCTTCTCCCAGTTCGCGCCGGCGTCCTTCGAGCGGAAGAACCCGCCTGCTTTGCGCGTCGATTCGATGGTCGCGTAGACGGTGTTGGTGTGGTTCCGCGCCATGGCCAGGCCGATGCGTCCCATGTCTTCTTTCGGAAGGCCGGCGGTCAGCTTGTTCCAGGTCGCGCCGGCGTCGGTCGATTTGTAGATGGCCGACTCCGGGCCGCCGTTGATCAGCGTAAAGACGTGGCGGCGCCGCTGATAGGAGGCTGCGTAGAGCGTGTCGGGGTTCGAGGGGTCGAGCACGACGTCGGTGACGCCGGTGTTCTCGCTGATCGTCAGGACCGGCTTCCAGCTCTTGCCGCCGTCCGTGGTCTTGTACAGGCCGCGGTCGCCTCCAGCCGCCCAGAGCGGCCCCTGTGCGGCGACGTAGACGACGTTCGAGTCGCGGGGGTCGATGACGATCTTGCCGATGTGTTCCGAGCTCTTCAGACCGACGTTCTTCCAGCTCTTCCCGCCGTCGACCGACTTGTAGACTCCGTCGCCCATCGACACTGAGCGCTGGCTGTTGTTCTCGCCCGAGCCGACCCACACGACGAGCGAGCTCCTCGGGTCGATGGTGATGCAGCCGATCGAGAACGAGGCCTGGTCGTCGAAGATCGGCGTGAAGGTCGTGCCGGCATTCGTCGTCTTCCAGACCCCTCCGGAAGCGACGGCGACGAACCACGTGCGGTTGTCGCGCGGGTCGACGGCGAGATCGCCGATCCGTCCGGACGTGAAGCCCGGTCCGATGGGGCGGAGCTCGAGACCGGCGAAGGTCTTCTCGCCGTATGCCGATTCCTTCGGCGCTTCGGAGGTTTTCGCCGCGGCTTTCTTTTCTGCAGCAAACAAGGGGAGCGAGAGCAAAGCGAGGACAGCGACAATGCGAATGACCACACGATTCATCGAGCGACCTCTGCGTTGAATTGTTTTCTGGCGATCGCGGTACCGAGTGCGATCTGAGGGGGTGCAATCGTACTGCACACGGTCACGAGGTCACGAGGTTGCGGGGTCGTGGGGTCGCGGGGTGTCTCATCCTGAGCCGGTGAACGGCGCAGGCGCCGCTGGAGCGGAAGTGACACTGTCATTCCGAGCCGGCGGAACCCCGGAGGGGTGGAGCGCGGCGAGGAATCCCCCGCCACCCCGGGAGTGCGGG
>JADGOA010000431.1 GCA_017883215.1 Thermoanaerobaculia bacterium
CGCATCACTGCCCGAGTGCCGTCGCCGCGAACAAACTCGACCTCTTCGCTGTCGACGATCTCTCCGTTCTGAACCGATCGCGCCAGCGGCCACTCTTCTGCGCGATAGGGGCGACCGTCGGCGTGAAATCCCTTCAAGCTGACGTACTCGGCTACGCTATTTGACCCGAGGATTGGACGCCGCCAGATCCTCTCGGCCTGAACATTGGCGAGCAGGATCTGCCCGTTAGGCGCGGCAATGATGACCCCGGCCGGCATCTGGTCGATGACCTGAGCCAGGAGCGCGCGTTGCAGCGGCTCGGCGAGAGTTTTCTGCATCGGCGGCAGCGAGTGTAGCACTCGTCCGAGGCTCACCATTTGCACTGGTGGAGAGGTGATCGGGGACGTTTGCCAGGGCAGCGACATTCACCGATCGGCTCGTCGTCGCGACGGGCAGGAGCGCGGCGGCTAGCCGTGGATTGCGCTCAACATTGCCAGCGAGCAGGGAGAGCTCGAACGGCCGAACTGGTCGCGCAGCTTCAGGAGCCACTTCGCCTCACTCCGGCTGATGCCGAAAGTGACCACGAGGTCCTGCACGTGGCGTCCTCCGAGCTCCAGCGCCAGGGCCATGCGATCCGCAACCGTCATCTCCGGCGGTTGAACCGGTTGCCTGCGCAACATCGAAATGAGCACGCGCATACATTCATAGAGTCGGCTCAATCTGGTCATCCGTCAAGCGTGTCGCGCCGCTCGGCCGAGTAGGGACGCGCAGCAGCGCGTCCGCAGCTCTCGTCGCTCCTTCCGCGCACTCCATTCACAAGCTCACTCGCCGGAGCCGGAGGGCGTTCGAGATCACGGTCACGCTGCTGAAGGTCATGGCCGCGCTGGCGATGATCGGGCTGAGCAGCAGACCGAAAAACGGGTAGAGCACTCCGGCCGCGATCGGGACGCCGAGGATGTTGTAGATGAAGGCGAAGAAAAGATTCTGCCGGATGTTCCGCATCATGGCCTCGCTCAGCGAGCGTGCCCGGGCTATGCCGCGCAGATCGCCTTTCACCAGCGTGACGTCGGCACTTTCGATGGCGATGTCCGTCCCGGTCCCCATGGCGATCCCGACATCCGCGCGCGAGAGCGCGGGCGCGTCGTTCACACCATCGCCGGCCATGGCCACGCGGTGCCCGGCCGCCTGAAGCTTCCGGACCACAGTCTCCTTGTCCGCGGGCAGCACCTCTGCGACGACCTCGTCAATGCCGAGCTTCTTCGCCACCGCCTCGGCGGTCGCGCGCGCATCGCCGGTGAGCATCGTCACGCGGATGCCCATGGCGTGCAGCGCTCTCAGCGCCTCCGCGGTCGACTCTTTCACCGGATCGGCGATGGCAATCATTGCGGCGGCCCTGCCATCGATCGTCACGAAAACGACGCTGCTGGCCTCGGCGCGATGCGTGTCGGCAGACGCTCGCAGATCGGGCTGGTCGCCCACGAGAGCGGTGTTTCCGACGGCGATCTTCCGGCCGTTCACCTCTCCGGTCACCCCCTGGCCGGCGATGGTCCTGACGTTTGCGGCGGGCGACAGCCCCGCCTTCCGCTCCAGCGCGCCTGCGACTATGGCGGCCGCCAGTGGATGTTCGCTGGCCCGCTCGAGCGAGGCGACGAGCGACAGCACTTCCAACTCGTCAAATCCCGCCGTCGTGACGATGGCCGTCAGCTTCGGTTTCCCTTCCGTCAATGTGCCGGTCTTGTCGAGGACGAGCGTGTCGACCTGAGCGAGCATCTCCAGCGCCTCGGCGTTCTTCACCAGGACGCCGGCCTGCGCGCCGCGGCCGGTTGCGACCATCACCGACATCGGCGTGGCCAGTCCCAGGGCGCAGGGGCAGGCGATGATGAGAACGGCGACGGCGTTGATGAGCGCGTGGGCGAAGCGGGGTTGCGGTCCGACCAGGGCCCAGGCGATGAACGTGAGAATCGAAACGAGGACGACGATCGGAACGAAGTATCCCGAGACGACATCGGCCAGGCGCTGAATCGGGGCGCGGCTGCGCTGCGCTTCCGCCACCATGCGCACGATGTGGGACAGCAGCGTGTCGGCGCCGACGCGCTCGGCCTTCATGATCACCGTCCCGGTAGTGCTCACCGTTCCGGCCGTGACTTTGTCACCGGCGGCTTTCTCGACCGGCATCGGCTCGCCGGTGATCATCGACTCGTCGATGGAAGCATTCCCCTCCTCGACGGAGCCGTCCACCGGCACGCGCTCGCCGGGACGGATGCGGATGCGCATGCCGGCCGTGATCTGCTCGATCTTCAGGTCGTGCTCGCTGCCGTCGTCGAGGACGACGCGGGCGGTATTCGGCGTGAGGCGCAGAAGCGCTTTGATGGCGCCGGATGTCCGCTCGCGAGCGCGCAGTTCCAGCACCTGCCCGAGCAGAACGAGCACGGTGATGATCGCGGCGGGCTCGTAGTAGAGCGGAAGCATGCCGTTCATCGTCCGGAACGAGGCTGGAAAAATGCCGGGGGCGAAGGTCGCCACGAGGCTGTAGAGGAAGGCCGCGCCGGTGCCGAGGCCGATCAGCGTGAACATGTTCAGATGGCGCGTGACCAGCGAATACGCGGCGCGCTGGAAGAACGGCCATCCGCCCCAGAGCACGACGGGCGTGGCCAGAGCAAGCTCGATCCAGGGGAGGGAGTGCGTGTGGGCGAACATGCCGGCCATGCCGATGATGAGGAGCGGCAGGGCAAACACAATGCTGACGAAGAATCGCCGGCGCATGTCGATCAGCTCCTGGTTCGGCTGATCGGTGAGCGTGGCGGTGCGCGGCTCGAGCGCCATGCCGCAGATCGGGCAGGGGCCGGGGCGGTCGCGCACGATCTCCGGGTCCATCGGACAGGTGTATTCGATCTTTTGTTCAGCCGGGGAGGGGGAGGGCGAGTCCTGAGTCCTGAGTCCTGAGTCGGAGGGCGAGTCCTGAGTCCTGAGTCCTGAGTCCTGAGTTGGTT
>JADGOA010000432.1 GCA_017883215.1 Thermoanaerobaculia bacterium
CTCGCCGCGCTTCACCCCTCCGGGGTTCCGCCGGCTCGGAATGACAGTGTCACTTCCGCTCCAGCGGCGCCCGCGCCGTTCGCCCGCTCGGGATGACACGGTCACCTCGTGACCTCGCAACCTCGTGACCTCGTGACCGGAACCCAGCAACCCGGCAACCGGTCACACAACAGCTACTCGTCCGCCCGCGTCCTCTTCCGCAGAGCATTGCAAATCGCGGCAGTGAAGTCGGTCGTATTTCCGCTGCCGCCGATGTCGCCGGTCCGCTGCTCGGGACCGGAGCCCAGGACCTTCACGATGGCAGTCAGCACCCGCGCCGCAGCCTCCATCTCGCCGACGTGCTGCAGCATCATCACCGCGGATTGAAGCAGGGCCAGCGGATTGGCCTTGTTCTGGCCGGCGATATCGGGAGCGCTGCCGTGGACGGCCTCGAACACCGCGCCGTTCTCGCCGATGTTCGCACTGCCGACGACGCCGAGGCCGCCGACCAGGCCGGCCGTGAGATCGGAGACGATGTCGCCGTACAGGTTTTCGAGCAGCAGCATGTCGAACTGGTTCGGGTTCATCACCAGTTGCATGCAGCAGTTATCCACGATCCTGTCGTCGGCCACGATGTTGGGATGGTCCTCGGCCACTTTCCTGACGCAGGAGAGGAACAGGCCGTCCGAGAGCTTCATGATGTTGGCCTTGTGCACGGCCGTGACGCGTTTGCGGCCGTGCGTCTGGGCGTACTCGAAAGCGAACTTGGCGATGCGCGTGGAGGCGCGCTCGGTGATGATCTTGATCGACTCCACGATGCCGGGCACGATCTCGTGCTCCAGACCGCTGTACAGGTCCTCGGTGTTCTCACGGACGACGATCAGGTCGATGTCCTCGTAGCGGGTCTTGATGTTCGGCTGAGAACGGACCGGGCGCAGGTTGGCGTAGAGGTCGAGTGTTTTTCGCAGGCGGACGTTGATGGACTGGAATCCGGTGCCGACCGGCGTCGTGACCGGCCCTTTGAGCGCCACCTTGTTGCGCAGAATGGAGTCGAGGACTTCCTGCGGAAGCGGATCACCGAAGCGCGAGAGCGCCTCCGAGCCTACGAAATACTTCTCCCATTCGATGTCCACGCCGGCGCATTCGAGGATGGCCACGACCGCGGCCGTGACCTCCGGACCGATGCCGTCACCGGGCAGAAGAGTGATCTTGTGTTTGGCCATTTCTGAAAATCCTTTCCGCTCGCGACCGCGCCTCGCCGGCGGAGAACTCCATCGGTAGAAGGGCGGTTATGGCGTCATACTCCGGCAACTCGTCGAGGCAGCGCCTCACGCTCTCCAGAGTCGGAGGAATGAACTCGAGATATCCCATGCGCCCCCGGGTGATGGGCTGCTTGGCGAACGTACCCAGGATCTTGATCGAGCGCTGCAGGAGGGTCTCGAAATACCTGCGCCGCGTCGATCGCCGCTCGCCGGGCGGCAGGGAACTGCGGCCCGGAACACCGACTGTGCGCCACTCGGCATAGTAGTCGACCAGCTCGAGTTCCGCCTCCTCTCCGAGCACGCGGGCCACGCCGCGGTCGCGGAGGAGCGAGGCCAGATCGTAGGTATCCGGCCCCATCCGCAGGTCCTGAAAATCGATCACATAAAGCTTATCGTTAAGAATATGTATATTCTGTCCGTGATAATCACGATGACATAAAATATATGGATGTCGTGAGATATTCTCGCTGAGGCGGGCGAAGAGCGGCACCAGCCGCAACGACTCTTCCCGGCCCAGACCCATCAACTGGTGAGCGTAGAACTCCCGCGACATCTCCAGCTCATTGGCGAAGAACTCCGCCGTGAACGGCGGATTGACCGTGACCTGGCCCCCCTTCTGGAAGTAGACGAGCAGAGTGATGGCTTTGCGATACCACCGCACACCCTCTTCCCGGTCCGCGCGCAACAGGTCGAAGAGCGTCTGGTTGCCGACATCCTGCTGGAGTGCTCCGGCGCCGTCGTGTTGAATCAGTTTCGGCACGTAGGCGTACCGCGAGACGGCGTGGTAGGCGTCCAGATACCGCTGCATGTCCGGCCGGACCTCTTCCGGATACCACGCCAGAACGTACGTCGAGCCGTCCGCCGCCTGAACCCGGTAGTAGGCGCGCATCGACGCGTCCCCGGCCAGGGGGGCGGCCGTCCAGCCCTCGCCGAGCCACGAGCGGAGCGCTGCGGACGCTGATTCAGGAAGGGGACTGCGATCGGTCACAGGTGAGAGGTCCAGCAAAGCAGTTGCCGACGAGCGGCGCGGTCTTTCGCCAACTTACGGGTCAGAATGAAGCATCCTGCTTCACTTCGGCGCTGGTCCCTTCTCGTTGGGATTGGCAGCGCGGATCTTGATCGATTCGATGGTCACAGGGCTGTTCGGCCGGTCGTTCGCGCCGTGGGGGGCGTTCACGATCTTGTCGGCGACGTCCATCCCCTTCGTCACCTCGCCGAAGACCGTGTAATTGCCATCGAGGAAGTTCGAGTCTTTGACCACGATGAAGAACTGCGAGGAGGCGCTGTCCGGACTCTGTGCGCGCGCCATGGAGACGATGCCGCGCTTGTGCGGGATCTTGCTGAACTCCGCCTTCAGGTACTTGTCGCCGTTACCCCCGATGCCCCATGTCTGCGGGGAACCGGAGATCGTGTTCGGGTCGCCGCCCTGGACCATGAATCCGGGGATGATGCGATGGAACTTCGTTCCGTTGTAGAAGCCCTTCTCTGCGAGGTCGATGAAGTTCTTTACGTGATTCGGCGCCACGTCCGGAAAGAAACGAATGTCGATCTCGCCTTCACTGGTGTGCAGCTCGGCGACTTTGTCCTGGTAGTAGCTCATCGGTTTCTCCTCTTCAGCCGGTTTCGCGGACGGGGGCGGAGCCGTGATCGGTTGCGCCTGATTCGCCTGCGATTCGCTTGTGGTGGCGGCGGTGGTCTGCGTCTGTGACACGTCCTGCTTGGCCGG
>JADGOA010000433.1 GCA_017883215.1 Thermoanaerobaculia bacterium
CGATGCCGTGTTTTTCGCCCTCGTCACGACCCCACTCCCCTTCATCCCCTCGCCCCGTGCGGATCGGTTCAGTGCGGCCGTTCGATTGGGAGCACGGGGGCGAGGGGACCGGGCACTCGCCGTTCTTTTCGCGAGCCGGCTAGCGCGTATGTCCCTCCGGGGCTCCGGCGGCTCGGAATGACACGTCCACTCACTGCGCTCCATGGCCGCGTTTGGCATAATCCGCTGCCATGGTCCGCAAGCTCACCTTCGCGCTCGCTCTCTGTCTGCTCGCCGCGGCCGCGTTCGCCGCAACGATCCCGACTCCATCGCAGTTCCTGAAGATGCCGGTCGGCGCCGACCGCACGCTCGCCGACTACCGGCAGGTCGCTTCCTACCTTCGCGCGGTTGCAGATGCCTCTCCACGCGTGAAGATCGAGAGCCTCGGCAAGACCACGCTCGGCGAGGACGAGATCATGGCCGTGATCTCGTCCGAGGCGAACATGCAGAAGCTCGATCGCATCCGCGAGATTGCGAAGAGACTCGCCGATCCGCGGGGACTCACCGACGAGCAGGCCGAGGCGCTGATCCGCGAAGGAAAGTCCATCGTCATCGTCACCTGCAACATCCACTCGACCGAGATTGCCTCGAGTCAGATGGCGATGGAGTGGGCCCACGCGCTCGCCACCGCCAATGACCCGGAGACGAAACGCCGTCTGGACAACGTCGTTCTTCTCCTCGTGCCGTCACTCAATCCCGACGGTCAGATCATGGTGACGGAGTGGTACCGCAAGTACCTCGGCACCCGCTACGAGGGCGGACGGATGCCCGAGCTCTACCATCACTACGTCGGACACGACAACAACCGCGACTGGTACATGCTCACGCAGGTCGAGACCCGCAATCTCAACCACGCCGTCTACCACGAGTGGTTCCCGCAGGTGTGGGTCGACGAGCATCAGATGGGCTCCGACGGCCCGCGCATGTTCATTCCACCCTTCGCCGATCCGGTCGATCCCACCGTGCATCCGCTGATCTGGCGGGAAGTGAACATCGTCGGCTCGAACATGGCCTTCCGCCTCGAGCAGCAGAACAAGGCCGGGCTGATCTACGGCTACTCGTTCGATGCTTACTGGCTGGGCGGGACGCGCAACACCGGCTGGTGGAAGAACATCACCGGGCTGCTGCTGGAGACAGCCTCCGCGCGGGTCGCCACTCCGGCCAACGTCGAGCCGAGCGAGTTGCACGGCGGCTCGAAAGGGCTCGTCGAGTACAAGGCCACCATCAACTTCCCGAATCCCTGGAAGGGCGGCATCTGGCGGCTTCGCGACATCATGGACTACGAGCGGATCGCCTCCGACGCCCTTCTGGAGACGGCGGCCGACCGGCGGACGGATCTGCTCCGCGACGTGCTGACGCGTGCGCGCGCAGCGATTGCCGATGCAAAGACGGGCGAGGCTTACCGCATCCCCAGGGACCAGCGCGACTGGCCGACGGCGCAGCAGATGGCGCAGATCCTGGCCGACCACAACGTCGAGCTGCGACAGGCGGACAACGGCGATTACTGGATCCCGATGGCGCAGCCGTACTCGCGCTTCGTCACCGAGATGCTCGAGCCGCAGCGCTATCCGGAAGTGCGGCTGCAGCCCGGCAAGGAGATTCTGCGGCCGTACGACGTCGCCACATGGACGCTGCCGCTGGCGATGGGCGTCACGGTCGAGCATACGACCCTGCCGGCGTCGCTCTCCACGCACGTAGTCACCGACATCAAGCCGGCCACCAAGGACGTGATCAAGCGCGGCGAGAAGCTGACGCGCAAGCCGCGCGTGGCGATCTACAACCCCTGGGGCGGCGCAGTGGACGAAGGATGGACCCGCTGGCTCCTCGACACCTACGGCTTCGCGCCGAAGTCGCTGCATCCACAGGAGGTGAAGGCGGGCCTGCAGAACGCCGACGCGTTCATCATCCCCGACATCGACAAGGAGACGATCACCACCGGCAGACGCCGCGTTGACGAGACCTCCATGCGGTACGAGGAGGAGTTGCCGCCTGAATACCGCGGCGCACTCGGCAAGGAAGGCGCCGACACGCTGCGGGCGTTCGTCGACAACGGAGGAACGCTCATCGCTTTCGGCGCCGGCTGCGATTACGTCATCCAGGAGTTCAACATCCCCGTGCGCAACACCCTCGCCAAGAGCACTCCGGCCGATTTCTCCGTTCCGGGATCGCTCGTCCGCGTGAACGTTCGCACCGACCATCCGGTGACGGAAGGGATGCCTTCGCAGACGGCGATCTTCATCGACCGTCCCATCGCGTTCGAGACCACCGCTCCCGGCGCGGAGATGCAGCGCTGGGTGCTCGCCACCTATCCCGAAGATTCGCGCGACATCCTTCTCTCGGGCTGGATCAATGGCGAAGAGAAGCTGACGCGGAAAGCGGCTGCTGTGGCAACGACGTACGGCAAGGGAAAGATCGTTCTGTTCGGATTCAGCCCGCAGCACCGCGGCCAGACCCACGCCACGTTTCCGCTGATCTTCAACGCGCTGTACTGGTCGGTGGCGAAGTAGGTCACGTGACCTCGTGACCTCGCGACCCAGTGCCCCGGTGACGGATCCGCGCTGGCCGTTCAGTGGGCGACGGCCAGCGTTGCGGCCGGACTGCCGGCGTGCGCTGCGCGGCCGATCCAGTCCTGCAGCAGAATCACCAGGTCAGGGAACGCACCGTCAGCGACGTAGATGCGACGGCGGCTCTGCGTCGTCATATCCGGATTCGCGAACGTGCAGAGCCACTCGTTCCCGGAGTGAAGAATGGTGAAGTGGAGTGTCGGCTCGTCGGTGAATCGCACGACCAGCGCCCCGTTGTGATTGCGGATCCCGGTCGGCGTGCTCTGCCCCGGCGTGCGCTCTTCGAACATCAGCCGCTCGCTGCCGACGCCCGATTGGACGATCGCCTTCCTGACCTGCGCGCGATAACTGGAGTGCATTG
>JADGOA010000434.1 GCA_017883215.1 Thermoanaerobaculia bacterium
GCATCGTCACCGGTTTGCCGAGCCACTCGATCTTCGGTCCGCCGGAAACGCTGGACGGCGTGGTTTTCGACTCGACCCCGAGGAACTCCATCGTTTCGGGGGGCTTCTGCGGCGGACGCCACTCCAGCGGTACTGGGTCCATGAAGCGTCGCGAGTCGTCGGTGGTCGCCATCTTCAGCGCCGTTCCCGATCGCGACAGGGTATCGAGTGCCGATTCGACCAGAACCACGGTGCCGAGGACGCGCTGCTCGTAAGGCTTGAGCGAATGGTTCTCCACCAGCACCGTCGCCAGGTGCCGCAGGTCGCCGTAGCCGTTCGAGAACCGCGGGGGCGCGTTGGCGCGCGCGATGCCGCGAGCCAGGTCGTTCTCGGCGACCGGGAAGATCAGCGGGCCCGGCACGTGGCCGGCGTTCCGCAGGGCGGTGTTCACTGCCGGCGCAAACGTTCCCTCGAGCCACTTGGCGATCCGCGGTGAGTACCCGTTTTCGTTCCAGCCGAAGGTGACGTCGTACTGGTAGTCGGCGCCGTCGGTGACGTGGATGTCGAGATAGAGATCGGGGCGCCAGGCGGCGAGAGTCGAGAGCATCGCCCGCATCTCCGGCGTGTCCACCTTTGTGTAGTCGCGATTGAGGTTGAGATTGCGGCCGGTGGTGCGCCAGCCGGCGTTCTCGGGGCCGCGCTGGTTGATGCGGCTGTAGCGCGAGGCGCGCTCGTGCCCGTCCGGGTTGAACATCGGGACGAAGAGAAAATTCACCCGTTCGAGCAGGTCGTGCATTCGCTTGCCGACGGTGAGGTCGCGCAGGACCATCAGCCCGGCGTCCTTGCCGTCGATCTCGCCGGCGTGGATGCCGCACTGCGCGAGCAGGACCGGCTTGCCGATCTGCCGCATCGTCTCGGGCGTGAACACGCGATCGCGCGAGGCGATCACCATCCAGATGTCGCGCCCTTCCGAGCTGTGGCCGATCGACACCATCCGCAGCTCCGGCGTCGCCGCGACGAGCTTCTTGAGCCAGGCGACGGTCTCGTCGTACGAGGGCGTTGTCTTGAACCCCGCCCGTTCCGCGGGGGTAATCCACGGATCAGACGGCTTCGCGATCAGTTCCCGGCTCTTTCCATTCCACGGGAGCGCCGGCGGAAGCGGCGCGGACGACTGTCGCGGAGCCTGCGCGGCCAACTCGGCAGGAACGGCAAGCAGAAGCAGAAGGATCAGCACGGGAATGGATCTGCGCGGCAGCATGGGCAGGATTCTACGCGTATCGGCATTGCCGTACGGCGGGTTGCTGGGTCACCGGGTCGCCGGGTCACCGGGTCACCGGTCGAACGCGGTCTGTGCAACCACCGTAGGGCACGGCTGCGCCGTGCCGAACCTTCGTGGGTGGGGGAACGGGCCGCCGCCCACGGGAGTTCGGCACGGCTGCGCCGTGCCCTACGGCGAGATTCACAGGCGCGCACGAACCGGCCCACCAGCTGAAATCGCTGCCAGAACGTTGCCGGGGAGGCGGGAAGGCGCTGCTACACTCTCGCGTTTGCAACCTTTGGCTCGCACGCCCGTTGAATGAAATGCAGGCCGAAGCCCCTGGAACCGGAGTCAAACGAATGAGCGAATACCCACGCGCTTCCGCGCAGAAGTCGAAGACTTCCCGGAAGAAGCTGATCTTCTTCATTGCAGTTCCTCTTCTGATCGTCCTCACCGTCGGAGCGGTGGTCGTCTCGCGGAAGCGCGAGAAGCCGATCCTGATCACGACCGACAAGGCCTTCACGACGAATATCACCCAGCTCGTGACCGCCACAGGCAAGATCCAGCCGGAGGTCGAGGTGAAGATCGCGCCGGAGGTTTCGGGCGAGATCATCGACCTTCCGGTGAAGGAAGGGCAGCAGGTTCGCCGCGGGCAACTGCTGATGAAGATCAAGCCGGACAGTTATCAGGCGCAGGTCGAGGCGCAGGAGGCGGCGCTCAGCTCGGCCCGCTCTGCCAGCGTGGAGAGGCGAGCGCAGCTCGACAAGGCCAGGCAGGATCTGGAGCGGGCGCAGAACCTCTTCAAGGCAAAGCTCCTGGCCCAGGCGGATCGAAACACCGCGCAGACGAACTACGACATAGCCAAAGCGTCGCTCGAATCGGCACTCTTCGAGATCCAGCGCGCGGAGGGGGCACTTCGTCAGATCCGGGATGCGCTGTCGAAGACGACCATCTATTCCCCCGCCGATGGAACGATCAGCACCTTGCCGGCGCGCGCCGGTGAGCGGGTCGTCGGCACCAGCCAGTTCGCCGGCACCGAGGTCATGCGCATCGCCAACCTCAACGCCATGGAAGCAGTGGTCGACGTCAACGAGAACGACGTCGTGAACGTCAAGGTTGGCGACACCGCCCGCATCAACGTCGATGCCTACCCGGATCACGCGCTGAAGGGCGTGGTCCGCGAGATCGCCAGCACCGCCACCACCAAGAACGCCGGCTCGCAGGAAGAGGTCACGAACTTCGAGGTGAAGATCAGCATTCCCGATCGCTCCGTGACGTTGCGCCCCGGCATGAGCGCCACGGCCGATATCGAAACCGCCACCGTCAATCGCGTGGTGGCCGTGCCGATCCAGAGCGTGACGGTTCGCTCCACCGACAGCAAACTCTCGCCGGAAGAGCGCGAGAAGCAGACGGCCAGCCGCGACCAGGCCGACAAATCCGCTGATAACCGCGCCGACGTCACGAACGAGACACTCGACAAGCAGAAGGCCCGCGCCGAGCGCGAGAAGCTGCAGCGCGTCGTGTTCGTCAAGAATGGCGACACCGTTCGCATGCAGAAGGTCGAGACCGGCATCTCCGACACCACCTACGTCGAAGTCAAGAAAGGCGTCAGGCCGGGCGACGAGGTGGTTTCCGGCAGCTACACCGCCATCAGCCGCAGATTGAAGGACGGCGCGCGCGTCGCGATCGAAAAGCAGGGCAAGGGAT
>JADGOA010000435.1 GCA_017883215.1 Thermoanaerobaculia bacterium
AGAGGGCAATCTTGTAACGGTCGGCCCGTGCGTCGCCGAAGGGCGGAACGGCGGACGTCTACGAGGCGCGAGTGCCGCTGAACATGCCGGCTGACGGATCGACGTTCGTCATGACTGCGACCATCAGCGACGGCATCGAAGCGCACCTGGTCGAGCTGCCGATCGCCGTCGACCCGGTGCCGATCGATACCGCAGTCGTATCGAACGAGCTCGCCATTACCTCGTCGAATGCCGCCGATTACGCGAACAAGTCACTGCTGCTTCGCGGGCCGAACACCCGCCTATTCGTCTACGTGCCTGTCACGCTGAAGAACCTCATCGCTCTGGACGGCGCGCTGATCAGCAATCCGACGCAGACGAAGCTCAGCGTCACGATCGCGGACCGTCTCTTCGTCGACGGAGACTCCTCGATCGACGTCGCGGCGCGCGGCTATCTCGGTGGCTGGGCGCTTCGGGATGACCACACTTCGCGCAACGAATCACGACGCGGTCAGACCGCCGGCGCCACGACGGATGGCGGCGCGCTCGCAGCCGCCTCGCACGGCGGCAACGGCGGCGCTTCGCCGGACCTCCCGACGAACGTGACATACGGCTCGCTCGCTGAGCCGTCCGACTTCGGATCTGGTGGTGGTGGGGCGGCGGCCTGCTGCATCGCAGGCGGCTCCGGCGGCGGCGCGGTGGCGTTGCTCGGCGGGACGGCCGCGGGCGATCTGGCGCGCTTCGTCGTCGCCGGCAGCATTCGCGCCGACGGCGAGAGCGGCATCGGCGCTGCCTTTGCCGGCTCCGGCGGAAGCATCCAACTCCGCTCCCGCGCACTGATCACTGGTGCGGCCTCGCGGATCACAGCGAATGGCGGCGACGACGATGCGGCAGTTGACGAATCCCGCGGCGGTGGCGGCGGCCGCATCGCCGTTACGGCGCTCGATCGTTTCGACTGCGCCGACATACGGACGGTGCTGCAGGCGCGCGGCGGACGAAACGGAACGACGGAGGAAGCGTCGACGTACACGGACGGTGGCGCGGGGTCTCTTCTCCTCCTCCGCCGCGGCGGCGTGGGCGTCGGCGAGCTGATCGTCTCGTCATTCGACACGCGCTATCCGGCATCGACGCACGCGACGAGCGGAACTCCCTTGGCGGGCGAGCTGACCTTCGACGCGATCACGGTGGGTCCGCGCGCGCTGGCCCGATTCGATACCCCCTACACCGTCGCCGATCCTGCAATGGTGAAGGTCAACCCGACGGCGCTCCTCCTGCGACCGGTCGATGTTCCGACAGTGTCAGTGACGTCGACGTCTTCCGCGGGGACGACACTCATTCAGGACTCGGTGCTGGTGACGACATTCGACGCTGCCGCCGTGGATGGCATCGACCACGTCCGCGGAATCCTCTCGGCCGCGCCTGATGCAGTGCGGACATTCGGCGATCACCCGCCGAGCGTTGTAGCGAACCAGCTGACGAGCGTGATTCCGGCGACCGCCGCCACCGGCCCCGCCACTCTCAAACTTCGAGCCGTCTCCCGTTCCGGCCGCAGCGTCGAGACCGCCGCGCTGCCGTTCACGGTCGTGGCAAACACGCCGCCATCGATCACACAGTTCGACCTCACGCCGTCTTCCGAGTTGTACGCCGGACACGCGATCGCGGTGAGCGCAACCGCGTCGGACGACGTCGAGGTCAAGTCGCTCGCCCTGACCGCCAGCGCCGGCACGGTGACGTCTACGCCGGCGGTTCCGAATCCTGCGGCGCACTCGCTCTCGCAGCAGTTCTCGGTCGCCATTCCACCGGCCACCGCTTCCGGTACCGGCGTGCAGCTCACCATCTCCGCCGCGGACAACTTCCCCGGACGCGCGCCGGCGACGCAGACCAGGACGGTCAACATCCTCAAGGACCAGAACCCGCCGTCGATCGCGGTGAGCAAGCCGTCCGCTGGACAGATCTTCGACGAGGGGAGCGGCAACAGCATCGCGGTCGAGGCGACCGTCGTCGATGCCGAAGTGGCGGTGAAGCGCGCGTATGCGACGCTCGACGGGAGGGTTTACGAGCTTGCGCCGGCAGCGGGACGCGCCAACGTCTTCACGGCGGATGTCCCGGTGCCGAACGTCGACGGAATCGACCTCGTCTCGAAGACGCTCACCGTCACCGCGGCCGATTACGACGCAAACGAGAAAACCACGGATGCGTTGACGATTCGCATTCGCCCGCTCAACGACCCGAACGCTCCGGCGCTCGCCTGGACGTGCGGTTCGCCGGTCGCGGTTTATCCGCCGGGCGGCGTGGCGAAGCTCCGCGTTTATGCGAAGGGGAACACCACCGCGAACGGCGTCGTGTCGGTCGAGTTCCAGATCGGCGATCCGGCGACGATCGTCACCGCGAATCCGGTCAGCGGGGTCAGCGACAACTATGAAGCGACCTACACCCTGCCGGCTGCCGCCGATGGAACCGCCGTCCCGATCCGCGCGGTCGCTCGGAGCGTCGGCGGGAACACCTCAGATCTATCGACATCCATCGTCCTCTACGCCGGGACGCTCTTCACCGCCAACGCGAGCATCGCCGCGAGCGACCCGCAGTACGATCACAAGGCTGTCTTCGTGAAGGGATCCGGCGTCACGCTCACCATCGCCGGACATCACGAGTTCACCGCCGTCGGCGTTCTCGACGGTGCGATCGTGAACCATCCCGCCACCGCTCCGACCGCGGTGCAGAAGCTCGACGTCGTCGCCACGGCGGTCTTCGTCTCGTGCGACAGCAGGATCGACGCGACCGGCCGCGGCTTCGCAGGCTCCGTCGGCGGAATCGGCTACACGTACAAGGACGCGACGAGTGGAACGACCGCCGGCGGCAGCAGCAATGGCTGCGGCGGCAGTCACGGCGGACGGGGAGGGTTCGACTCGATTGATTCCGCCGCTGCCGTTTTCGGATCTCCCTTCGATCCGAACGA
>JADGOA010000436.1 GCA_017883215.1 Thermoanaerobaculia bacterium
TCCCTCCACGTCGACTTCGGCGAGCTGATCGATGTACGTGAGGATCTTCGTCATCTCCGCCGCCATGCGGTCGAGTGCCGCGTCGTCGAATTCGAGGTGCGCAAGGTCGGCGATGCGCCGCGCCTCGGTCCGGTCGATTTTCATCGTCGGTAGTCTACAGAAGTGCTGAGCGCAGGAGGTCGCGAGGTTGCGCGCCTGTCATTCCGAGCGGGTTGACGGCACGACTGCCGTTGGAGCGCAAGTGACACTGTCATTCCGAGCCGGCGCAGCCCCGGAGGGGTGGAGCGCGGCGAGGAATCCCCCGCCTACGTGCCAGGCGTGTTCGCATACCACTGCGCGGCGAGATCTTCCCACTTCGGATTCAACGACGCGACGAGCGCATCTTTCTTTGCACGCGACCAGCCCTTGATCTGCTTTTCACGTTCGATCGCCTGCGAGATCTGCTCGTGGATCTCGTAATAGACCAGGGAGTGACAGTTGTATTTCTTTGTGAATCCGTCCACGGCGCCGTTCTTGTGCTGCCAGATTCGCGTTTCGAGTGAATTCGTGACGCCGGTGTAGATGACGTTACGCCAAGCGTTCGTCAGCATGTAGACGAAGTACTGATGGACGTTCATCTGACGCATGGTGTGTCTTCGAGAAGGTTAACAGTCTTGTCATCCCGAGCTGCCGAAGCTGCGAAGCGGCGGAGGACAGTGAGGGATCCCCCGCAATCCCGGGTTGGCGGGGGATTCCTCGCCGCGCTCCACCCCTCCGGGGTTCCGCCGGCTCGGAATGACAGGGACAAGCCCTGCTCACTCACGCGTGCGCCGTAACCACCGCTCCGCGCATCATCTCCACGAACCGCCGCGCCAGATCTTTGTCGAACTGCGTGCCCCCGCCGCGCTCGATCAAGGCCAGAGCCGCCGCCGGCGTGTCGGGCGGCTGGTACGACTCGAGACTCACCATCGACTCGTATGCGTCGCAGATGTGCAGAATTCGCGCAACGAGAGGGATGTCCTCACCTCGCAGCTCGTTCGGATAGCCGCGGCCGTCGAAACGCTCGTGATGGCAGAGCACTGCGCGGGCGACCTCGTGGCCGAGCAACGGCTCGACCATCGCCGCGCCGACGAACACGTGCTCGCGCAGAAACGCCAGCTCTTCGTCGCTGAGGCCCTTCTTCCGGTAGAGCGTCGCGTAGTCCAGATAGCGCATCCCGGCGTCGTGAACGATCGCCGCCAGCCGCAACGTCTCTGCATCCGCCGGGAGCAACCCGAGCACGCGGCTGAACTGATCGATGCGCGCCACCACCGCTTCGGTGTGGCGTCTCAACTCCGGCACCTTCGCGAACTCGGGCTCGACGAGCCGCTCGGCGACTCGCAATCTCAGACGATGCAGCGCCGCGTGCGTCATCGAGCCGTCGATGACGACTTGCAGGTCGTCGAGCAGCATCGCCAGCATCTCGTGTGCGGCACGGTCGGGTGCTTCGGCGAATCCCACCGTCAGATACAGCCCGCGAAGACTGCCGGCCGCGATCGGAGCGGTGAACACCTTGTCGATCTGCGATGGCTCGATCGGCGGCATCAGAATGCCGAGCGGCGTCGATGCGGTGGTGCGCAGCGAGCCGGCGGGATCGCCGCGCTTGGCCAGCCAGCCGCTCAATTTCGACTGCAGATAATTGAGCGTCTCGCCGGTGAGCGTCCCCTTCGAGGCGATCTGCTGCACGCCCCCCATGTGCCCGAAGGCGGCGAAGGAGGCCACGATCGCGCCGTTGATGCCGAGGATCTTGCGAAGGATCCCGGACGCAGCGGCGACTTCCGGCTCGCCGATCGATTCCGGTACCACCGGCCCGACCAGGCGGCTTGCCGAAGCGCGCGCGTCGGCCACCAGCGCTGCCACCGAGAGAGCGTTTTCGCGGCGCGCCGGGGCCGGCGCGGGACCGGCCTGCGGCGGCGGTCGCAAAGCGGGCTGCGGCGCCGTTCGGACCTGCACCGGCGGCGCAGATGGCCGCGCAGCCTGCACCGGCTTCTGCTCCGCCTCCGCACCGAGCGCCGGCAGATCCGCCTGCGCCGCTGCGGTGGCGGGAATCGAGATCGCCCCAGCCTGCTCGTCGGTATCGGACAGCGTGATGAACCGGAGACCGAAGACGTTCTTGTTGGCGAACACCGCCGCGATGCGATCGGCGATCTTCTGAATTTTCGCAACGTCGGCCTGGTCGAACAGCTGTTTGCCCGCTTTGTCGCGGCTGTCGATGAAGCCGACGAGCTTCCCCCGCATGTGGATCGGCGCGGCGAGAAGGCGATCCGTCGCCGCCTCGTACATCCGCTCGGCGAAGCGCGGGTCGACCGTCAGGCCGTTGATGAAGAACGGCGTCCGCCCGCGCCCGCAGCGATCCACGAACGGATCTTTCTCATCGGCCGACGGACGGATCCCTCCGGAGCGAAAACCGTACTCCGTGACCAGCTCGAATTTCGAGGCGCCGTCGAACAGATAGAGCGCTGCCTTGGTGCAGTGGATCTCCACCGCACAGTCGTAAAGAATTTCCTTGAGCTTTGGCCGAAGTTCCTCTACTTCAGGGTTCACCGCGAATCATTGTAAAGGCGAACCCATCAGCCGCGCAGGGCGCGCAGCTTGTCGAGGACTTCTTTTTCTGTAGGGAATCTTCCCTCGTCGTGCTTCGAGAAGATCTGCTGATTGTCGGCCGTAACGAGGAAGATCCCGCCGCTCCCGCGCTTGATCTCGCTCTCGATTCCGAGCTCGTTCTTGATCGCAGCCGCCAGACTGGAGGCCCTCGGAAAGTAGTTTCAAACGCCACAGTAGTCGATTCGAATGTGCATGTGGACCTCCTGTCATCCCGAGCTGCCGAAGCCGCGGAGCGGCGCAGGACAGCGAGGGATCCCCCGCACTCCCGGGTCGGGCGGGGGATTCCTCGCCGCGCTCCACCCCTCCGGGGTTC
>JADGOA010000089.1 GCA_017883215.1 Thermoanaerobaculia bacterium
TCCGCCTTCCTGCACGCTCCGCGTCACCTCGATGGAACGGGCACGCGCCTCTCCGCTCGCCGAGCCGGTGGTGTCGGGCTCGATGCGGATGCGGTCGCCCACCTCGAGATTCGCCACGCGATAAACGTCGTTGCCGTAGTAGACGGGTGTTCCCGCGGCCGTCCGGACCGTCATCACTTCACGCCGGTCCGTCACGATGACGATGCGGCCTTCCGATGCGTTCACCTGCTGAACCGTGCCTTCCAGCGCCCCGACGCGCGGTGCGGTCATAGTCGCGCTCGCCGAGGGCGTGGAGATCGCCGATGGCGACCTCGTCGTCCCGACGCCCGTTTGATCTGCCGGCACCGTACGCCCGAGGAGCGTGACGTAAGTCGCTACGACGGCTCCGGTACCGCGGCCGGTGCCGCGTACCTCCAGGCGATCTCCGACACGAAGGTTCGAGAAGCCGGTGCTCCCGATGAATATCTCCGGCTTGCTGTTGATCACCCCGCCGAAGCCGTTGTACTGCGTCGTCACGGAGTCGGCGATCACGAGAACGCGCCCGCCGGTCGCGTCATCCGGGCCGAGCTGGATCTGACCGCGCGCCTCATCAACGTCGGCCACCGTCCCGACGATGCTCCCCCGGATACCCTCATGAATGTCGGCGGCTGTCCGCCATTGGCTACTGTTTTGACCGAAAGTAGACACCGCGAACAGCGCAAAGAACAGACAAAGAGCCGATCCACGCAGGTTTCGCATGAGAGAACCTCCTCGTTCCTCTCCCGGCGCGCAAATGGCGCGCCAGCGAGTAGCGAGTAGCGAGTAGCGAGTAGCGAGTAGCGAGTAGCGAGTAGGAAACGACGGCGGCGATATCGTCGTTCCCCTACTCGCCACTCGCTACTCCCTACTCGCCGCTGTCAACACTTCCCGTCCCGCGATGAATGCACGCTCGACCGCCCGGTCGTCGCCGACGAAGATGAGTCCAGCGAGAACATCCTCGATCGACGAGGCATGGCTCATCCGCAACTCCAGCAGCGGCGTCGCACTGAGATCCAGTACGAGAAAGTCCGCCGATTTGCCCACTTCGAGGCTCCCCGTTTCGTCGTCGATCGACAACGTTCGAGCGCCGCCCAGGGTCGCCAGGTACCACAGCTGCAGCGGGGTCAGAGAAACGTTCTGAACCTGCTGCACCTTGTAGGCATCAGCCATGGCGGTGAAGAGCGACGGCGTCGTCCCCGCGCCGATGTCGCTGCCGAGACCCACCACCACTCCTGCCGCCCGAACGTGGTGCAGCTTGAACAACCCGCTGCCGAGGAAAAGGTTCGAGTTCGGGCAGTGAGCGATCCGCGCGCGCCGCTGCGCCAGAAGGTCGAGCTCTTCGTCGGTCAGGTACACGCCGTGAGCGAGCACCGTCCGATGATCGAGCAGACCGTAATGGTCGTATACGTCCGCGTACTCGGCCTCGGGGAAGAGCTGATGCACCCACTCGACCTCGGTGCGGTTCTCGGAGATGTGTGTGTGGACGTAGACGTCAGGGAACTCCCGCTTCAGAGATCCGGCGAGCTCGAGCAGTCTGGGCGTCGACGTCGGAGCGAATCGCGGAGTGATCGCGTACCTCAGAAGGCCGCGGTTGTGCCATTTCGTCAGCAGTGCGCGGCTGTTCGCGTAGGAATCATCGGCGGTTTCCAGCAGACATTCGGGCGCATTCCGATCCATCATCGTCTTGCCGATGATTCCGCGGAACCCTCGCCGTTCCGCTTCGGAAAAGAAGATGTCGGTCGCCTCCGCGTGAATCGTCGAGAAGATCAGCGCCGTCAGCGTTCCGTTGCGCAGGAGCTGATCGAAAAAAATACGCGCTACATGAGCAGCGTGCACCGGATCGGCAAACTTCGCCTCCGTCGGAAAGGTGTAGCGATTCAGCCACTCCAGGAGGTGGCCGCCGTAGGAGCCGATCATCTCGAGCTGCGGAGCGTGGAGGTGGGTGTCGATCAGCCCGGGCGTGATCAGCGCGTTTGGTCCAAGGTTGACGACCTCGGCGTCCGACGGCGCGGTGCCCCAGTCGCCGACCGCTGCGATCCTGCCGCTCCCGTCGATGGCGATGAAGCCGTCATCGTGCGCCTTGTAGGTCTCGGCTTCGGTGGCTGCGCCGAACGGATCAGACACCGGCGTGAACAGACGGCCACGGAACACTCTCACGGCGCGAATTGTATGGTGACCGGGTCGACACTGGGGCGGCGGGGTGGGGGGCGCGAGGTCACCGGGTCACGAGGTCACGACCTTTCGCGCGACCCGGTGACTTGGTGACCCGGTGACCTCCTGACCCGGTTCCCGCGCCGCACTACTTCCCGTTCGGGATCTCGTCTTCCGCGTCGTCGGCGCCGGCGAGTTTCTCGAGGATCGCAACCGGCTGTCTTGCGGCGACAAGGTCGGACTGATCCTCACGGGCAGCGTCGAGTTGCTCGAGCGACGAGGTCAGCGTCATGGAGGTCTTTTCGACCGATTCGATGAACGACGCTTCCGAGCTCGGAACGAGCGGCAGCTCGCTGCGTTTCGCCCGCGCTTCGCGATCCGACTCGCGGAACTCGCGGTTGAAGATCAGCAGCGTCTCGGCAATCTTCTCGTAGAGCTCCGCCGTCGCGCGCACGTCTTCCAGGCAGTACTCGGCGATCTCGCGATGGCGGCCGGCACGGTACCAGGTTTCGACCGAGCGGCCGTCGATGCCTTCGCTCTTGGAGGTCGCGACGCCGAACGTTTTGCACGCCAGATCGAGATTGAACTTGAACTGCTTGCTGTTCGTCGTCCCGAAGAAATTCAGCGCTTCGCGCAGATCGCAGTTCGGATGAAAGCCGTATCGATAGCCGACCAGATCGCGCTTCGGCACGACGCCGTGAATCGCCGACCGGATCATCAGGAACGGCCCATCGAACTGCCGTCCGTTGAATGAAATGAATCGCGAGTTACTGTCGAAGAACGTCCAGAACTTCTCCAGAATCTGTTTTTCCGTTCCCGAGATGAAGGTGCGCATCCCGGCCTTCTCTGTCGCGATCTCCGTCTGTCCCGGCACTTCGTACAGGGCGCAGGAGCGACCGTCTTCGATGTTGATCACGCCGATGGCGACGATCTTGCCGCGGAATGGCGAGAGGCCCCCCGCCCTGCGCGTCTCCTCGGCGTCGCCATCGCTGAGCCCCTTGATCAGGTACTCGCGGACGTACGGATCGAGCTCTTCCCACGGCAGGCCGACGGTCTCGATATCGATGACGAGCTTTTTCATGATTTTGGGTGTTTTCGCACAGTTTATCGTGACTGCAGCGGCGACCTACGACCGATAAACATCGCCAGGCAGCGAATTGATCCCCGAGGACGAGGAGTGCCGGCGCCTCGCCCGCCGCGATCGGGCGTCCCGCGCCCGATCGCTGTCGACACATTCTTGCGGACCGTCAGCAAACAAAAAAGCCGCCGGGCGCGGGACGCCCGGCGGCGGCGGGCGAGACGCCCGCACTCCGAGGAAACAGCTGGGAACGAAAGCTACACCGTCGCACCGGCCCCGGTCTTGAGCCTCTCGAACAGCTCCTTGACCGCGCCGGCCGACTTGTTCAGCGCCGCCTGCTCGTCGCCGGTGAGTTTGATCTGCACGATCTGCTCGATGCCCTTGCTGCCAAGCTTCACCGGGACACCGACATACAGATCATTGATGCCGTACTCGCCGGTCAGATACGCGGCGCAGGGAAGGATCTTGCGCTTGTCCTTGAGGATCGTTTCGACCATCTCGACGGCCGCTGCGCCCGGAGCGTACCAGGCGGAGGTCTTCAGAAGGTTGACGATTTCGGCGCCGCCGGTGCGGGTGCGGTCGACGATCGCGTCGATGCGCTCCTTCGAGATCAGCTCGGTGATGGGGATGCCGGCCACCGTCGAATAGCGCGGCAGCGGAACCATGGTGTCGCCGTGCCCGCCGAGGACGAAGGCGTGCGTGTTCTCGACGGAGACGTTCAGTTCCATGGCGATGAAGCAGCGCATGCGCGCGGAATCGAGGACGCCGGCCATGCCGATGACCCGCTCGCGCGGGAATCCGGAGACGCGGCGCGCCACTTCGCACATGGCGTCGAGCGGATTGGAGACGACGACGAGAATGGCTTTCGGCGAGCGCTTGGCGACTTCTCGTGTCACGCCGGCGACGATTTCTTCGTTCTTCCACAGAAGATCGTCGCGGCTCATGCCCGGTTTGCGCGGAAGGCCCGCCGTGATGACGACGATGTCCGAGTTCTCGGTTCCATCGTAGCCGTTGGTGCCGCGCAGCAGCGCGTCGTATTTCTCGACCGGCGCGGTCTCGTTCATGTCGAGCGATTTGCCCTGCGGCACCCCTTCGACGATATCGACGAGTACGACGTCTGCGAGCTCTTTGAGCGCGATCCCCTGCGCCACCGTTGCGCCAACGTTTCCGGCGCCGACCACTGTCACTTTCGTTTTCATGCGCTTTATCCTCTCGAGGTTCTACTCAGTTTCAATCGCGACTGAGGACGGGCGTCGAGGTCGCTACGGATCTGGCGCGGGCCCCAGTCCTGCTTGGCGGCGGCGGATTCTATCCCATGCTCTCCGACTTCACAGTAGTGGCCGATACGATCGCCGAAACGGCAAAAAAGAGCCAGAAAGGGCGCGTTCTGGCGGACTATCTCGGCGGCGGCGACGATGCCGCCCTGCAGCGCGCTGTAGTCTCTTTCTCAGGGAGGCCGTTCCGCGGCGAGAGCAGCGGGTTACCGGTTTCGGTTGGTCGACGATCGCGGAGGCCGTCGTGGAAGCCAGGGGGCGCTCGCGCCAGGAGCTTTGGGCCGCCCTGGCCGCGCTTCGCCGAGCTCGGCGACACGGCCGCCGAGCCCTTCCGCACGGACTCGTTGCGAGCCATTTCGCTGCCGATCAGATCTCCACGATCGACGAATTGCGGCGGATCTATGAGGGCATGTGAAGCGGGAGGCCGGCTCGCACACCGAGCAGGCGGAATGCGGACGTCCCCGTCCGGCGGAGTCGCGAGCCGGACGATCGGACGAGGACGTCCGATCGATGCGGACCAGGAGGTCCGCACTCCGCAAGCTGGCCACTGGGTATCAATCCCGCTATTCTCCGCCGACGTAACCATGCCGCAGCTCATCGGGAACACGTTTCTGTCGAATCCACCGAGTCAACTCGTGCTGGAAAACGGCTTTCATTTTGTCCACGGGCAGACGCTCGCGCCGTTCACGATCGTCTATGAAACCTTCGGAGAGCTGAACGCCGACAAATCGAACGCCATCCTCGTCTGTCACGCGCTGTCGCCGAGCGCGCACCTAGCCGGGAAGTACACCACCGACGACGACGAAAAGCCGGGCTGGTGGGACGGCCTGGTCGGCTACGGCAAGGGTATCGACCTGGAGAAGTACTTCGTCGTCTGCGTCAATTTCCCGGGGTCACCGTTCGGGACCACCTCTCCCGCAAGCGTCGACCCCAGGTCGAGCCGGCCGTACGGATCGCACTATCCCTGGCCTGCCGTCGAAGACATGGTGCACACCCAGAAGCTGGTCCTCGACCACCTCGGCATCGATCGTCTGCTGGCGATCGCCGGCGGATCGCTGGGCGGAATGCAGGTGCTCATGTGGTGCGCCTGCTATCCGCAGCGCGCTGAGTCGATCATCGCCATGGCCAGCGGCGCGGCAGTACCGGTCGAAGGGGTGGCCTGGCACATCATCAGCCGAAAGATCATCGAATCCGACCTGCGCTTTCGTGGCGGCGACTACTACGACGATCCTGTGCCGTTGCGGGGGCTCGAGGTCGCGCGGATGGTCGGTCACATGACCTACCTGTCGACGCACGCTCTGCAAACGAAATTCGGCCGGCGTCGCCGCGAGACAACGCGTCAGTTCGAGATCGAGTCGTATTTCGAGCACCAGGGGAAGAAGTTCGCGACGCTGTACGACGCGAACTCCTACGTCCGCGTGCAGGCCGCCATGGACGAGATGGACCTCGAGGAACAGTACGGAACGCTTCAGTCGGCATTCCGCAACTGGCGGGGGCGCACTCTGCTGATCTCGTTCGACACGGACTGGCTCTTCCCGCCCGAGGAGAGCGAGAACGTGATTGCGGCGATGCGATCGCTCGGCACTGACGCCCGCCATCTGCGCCTCTTCTCGAACAACGGCCACGACTCGTTTCTGATCGACTACGACCTGATCACCCCGCCGGTTCGAGAGTTTCTGCAGTCGGTCGACCGCACGCGCAAGCGGCAGCCCTAGATCGCTTCCTCAGAAATCCACAATGGCGCGCTGCTGCGCGTCCCTGCGGCGCCGCCCTACGCGTTCGCGGCGTCTTTGTGCCCGTCGCTCACCGGCCCGCGATAGTCGCACTCGGGATTGTTGCAATACTCGATGTGCCCTTCCTTCTTGGTCGACTTCTCGAGGAGGTAGGGGGCGTGGCACTTCGGGCACTGGCGCGCCACCGGACGGTTGTTGAGCGAGAAATCGCACTTGGGGTAACGCGAGCAGGAGTAGAAGACGCCGCGGCGCGAGCGCCGTTCCACGAGCTCCCCCTCGCTGCACGTGGGGCACTTCACGCCCGTCGGCTTCGGGGGAGTGGACTTGCCGCCGTTGAGCTTGCGGATTGTCTTGCACTCCGGGTAGCCGGAGCACGAGTAGAAGGGGCCGTAACGGCCGCTCTTGAGGACCATCTCCTTGCCGCAGTTCTCGCAGGGGGGCTGCGGCTCGGTGGGGATGTTGGCCTTCATCAGGCGCGGGTCCTTGGTGTTCTTGCAGTCGGGGTATCCGGTGCAGGCGAAGAACTGGCCGAAGCGCGAGCGCTTCAGCTGCATCGGCTTGCCGCACTTGTCGCAGATGATCTGCTCGCCCTCTGCTTCGGCCTCCGCGGCGTCGCCCTTGGCCACCTCTTTGGTGGTCTTGCAGTCCGGGTAATTGGTACAGGCCAGGAACTCGCCGAAACGACCGAACTTGATGGCCATCGGTGCGCCGCAGTTCTCGCACTTCTCGTCGGTCTCGACGCCGGTGCGCTTCACCTCGACCATCTCTTTGCCGGCGCGCTCGAGATCCCGCACGAACTTCTCGTTGAACTCGCGCATGGCGTCGATCCAGTCGACCTTCCCTGCCTCGATCTCGTCGAGCTCCTCCTCGAGCCGGGCCGTGTATTTCTCGTCGATGATGTCCGCAAACGAGGTGGTCAGCAGGTTGGTGACGACCATCCCGAGCTGCGTGGGATGGAACTTGTCGTCGTGCTTGTAGGTGTAGTCGCGAGCCTGGATGGTCGTGAGAATCTGACCGTATGTGGACGGACGTCCGATGCCGTTGTCTTCGAGCGCCTTCACCAGCGTCGCTTCGGTGTAGCGGGGCGGCGGCTGCGTGAAGTTCTGCTTGGTGTCGAGATCGAGGAGCTTCACGACCTCTCCCTCGCTCATCGCCGGCAGGGCCTTGTCGTTCTCCGGCTTCTCCTCGTCGTCGTCTTCGACTCCGCTGTCCTGGAACACCGCCAGGAAACCGGGGAACTTCAGAACTTCGCCTGAAGCGCGAAGGGTGTGCGGGCCGTTGTTGATGTCGACGTCCGTGACGTCGAAGAGGGCGGGCATCATCTGGCAGGCCACGAAGCGGTCCCAGATCATCTTGTAGAGGTTGTACTCCTCACGGCTGAGGAAGTCCTTGATCTTGTCCGGCTCGTGGTCGAGCGATGTAGGGCGGATGGCCTCGTGGGCCTCCTGCGCCTGCGCCGCTTTCTTGACACGATAGTAGTTTGGTTTTTCAGGAAGAATATCAGCACCATATTTCGTGCTGATATATTGCCTCACTTCGTCCAGCGCTTCCGCGGAGATGCGCACCGAGTCCGTGCGCATGTACGTGATGAGACCCACCAGGCCGAAGGATCCGAGCTCTTTGCCTTCGTAAAGCTTCTGGGCGATCTGCATGGTCCGCTTCACCGGGTACTTGAAGCGGTTGTAGGCCACGCGCTGCAGCGTGGAAGTGATGAACGGCGGCGCCGCGGACTGCTTCTTTTCCTTGCGGGCGATGGCCTGGACGACGAACTGCCCGCTCTTGAGAGCCGACTCGATCGAGCGAGCCTGCTGCTCGTTGTCGACGTCCGCCTTCTTTCCCTCGACCTTCGACAGCTTGGCGACGAACGGCGGCGGGTTGTTCGCGGCAAGCTTGGCCGCGAAGGTCCAGTACTCCTCCGGCTTGAACGCCTTGATGGCGTTCTCGCGGTCGACGATCATCTTCATCGCCACCGACTGCACGCGGCCGGCGGAGAGTCCGCGGCGAACTTTGTCCCACAGCAGCGGGGAGATCTTGTATCCCACCAGACGGTCGAGGACGCGCCGGGCCTGCTGCGCGTTGACCTTGTTCATGTCGATGTCGGTGGGATTCTCGATGGCCTTGCGGACGGCGTTCTTCGTGATCTCGTGAAAGAGGATACGGCGAACCTTTTTTCCCTTTGTGTCGAGGAGGTTCAGCACGTGCCAGCCGATGGCCTCCCCTTCGCGATCGGGATCTGAGGCGATGTAGATCGTGTCCGCGCCTTTCGCAGCCGCTCGGAGCTCGGCGACGACTTTCTCTTTGCCTTCCAGGACCTGGTAGGTCGGTTCGAAGGTCACCTCATCGACGCCGAGCTCGCTCTTCGGGAGATCGCGCACGTGTCCGACCGAGGCCTTGACCACGTAATCCTTCCCGATGAATTTGTTGATCGTCTTCGCTTTCGCGGGAGACTCGACGATGACGAGGTTTTTTGCCATTGCGGAACGCCCCAAACTGCGACACCCACGGTCAAATTCCTCGCGCGCACATCCTGCGCGCGTGAGGGAGACGTGTGCGTGATCGAAGCGCGGACGATATCAAAACGAAACGCGGCACGGGTAAAAAGGGGGGCGGATCGTCGAGTTTTGGCTACCCGAGGGCGCCTTTCGCCGCCGTTTGTGCTACGCACGGTAGAGGACGAACGCGCACCGCTCCTCGCTCACGCTCCGGGGGGAGTGGTTCACCACAGAGGCACAGAGAGCACAGAGAAAAAGGCGAGAACTGTCGTCCCCCTGTCCTCTCTGTGCCTCTGTGCCTCTGTGGTGAAAAACAATGTGACCGACCGCTGAAATCAAAAAGGCAGAAGCAGGCCACCGCCCACTTCTGCCTTCTGCTTGTCTACTCTTCTTCGTCCTCGTCGTCCCCGACGGCTTTCTTGTACTTCTTGGTCTTGTTGTACAGCGTCTTGTACGAGATTCCGAGGATTTCGGCGGTCTTGCGGCGGTCGCCGTCGGTCATGTGAAGCGTCTCTTCGATGACGATCCGCTCGACCTCTTCCATCGGCTGACCGAGCGGAATCGACACGGCGTTCTTGACGCGGCGCTTGCGCTGGCCGAGGAGCTTATCGGGGAGGCATTCCACGGTGAGCGCGTTCGTGCGCGCCATGATGAAGGCGCGGTTCACCACGTTCCGCAGCTCGCGGACGTTGCCCGGCCACTCGTACTGCTGCAGCGCCTCGATGAAATCGGGATCGATGTTCTCGATCTTCTTCTCTTCCGTCTCGTTCAGCTTCTGCAGGAAAAAGTGCGAGAAGAGAGGAATGTCTTCCAGGCGGTTCCGCAGCGGTGGCACCTCGATGGGGAAGACGTTGAGGCGGTAGTAGAGATCCTCGCGCATCTTTCCGTCGCCGATGGCCTTCTGCGGATCGCGGTTGGACGCGGCGATGATGCGCGCGTCGATGTTGATCTCTTCGTTCCCGCCGACGCGGCGGAACTTGCCTTCTTCGAGCACGCGCAGCAGCTTGACCTGCAGCTCGATGGGCATCTCCGTGATCTCGTCGAGGAACACCGTGCCGCCCTTGGCCACCTCGAAGTAGCCTTCGCGCCGCTTGATGGCGTTGGTGAAGGCTCCTTTCTCGTGTCCGAAGATCTCGGATTCGATCAGCGTGGGTGAGATCGCGCCGCAGTTGAAGGCGATGAACGGCTTGTTCCGCCGGCGGGAGAGGGAGTGGATCGTGTTGGCCACCACTTCCTTGCCGGATCCGGACTCGCCGACGATGAACACGTTGGCGTCGGTGTTGGCCACCATTTCCAGCTCTTCGAAGAGCCGCTGCATGGCCGGCGACTTTCCGACCAGGTGACCCAACGCCCCCATCTTCTGCAGCTGACGACGAAGCTCGAGGATCTCCTGCTTCATCATCTGCTTGTCTTCGATCGTCTTGAGGATCACCTGAAGGCGCGGCAGGTCGACCGGCTTGGTGACGTAGTCCTCGGCCCCGACCTTCAGTGCCCTCACCGCCGAGTCGACGGTGGCATGGCCGGTCAGGATGATCACCGAGATGTCCGGGTAGTGCTCCTTCATTCGATGGAGCAGATCGAGGCCGCTGCCGTCCGGGAGCTTCAGATCCACGATGGCGACATCGGGCACCAGTCTGGAGATCGCGTTCCAGCCGGCTTTCACCGTGTCCGCGAGCTCGGGCTCGTAGCCCCACTCCTCGAGAACGTCGGCCATCCCGGCGCTCGTGGCTCGATCGTCATCAACGATGAGGACTCTTTTCATTCTTCACCCAGTGGCAAGGACATTCCGATCGTGACCCAGCCCCCTTCTTCGCTGCCGCTGAGCTCTCCACCATACGTCTCCACGATCAGGCGTGCGCCGGCGAGCGAGAGGTCGGGATTTCCGAGCGGGTCAGTGTAATAGAACTTCAAAATCTTGGTCAGCTCGAAGTCTTCCGCTTCAGGCTGGCCGGTGATGGTGAGCCGGAAATGCGCGTTGCGGCTGACTTCGGCGCGACGCCCTTGCGCACTGAGCACTTTCGACGCGCCGTCAAAGAACATCTTGATGGCCTGCCGGATTCTCGCTTCGTGCGCCCGGACCATCGCCGGCCGTTCGAGACGCACCTCGAAACCGGCCGCGGCCGCCACTTCGTTGCAGATGCCGGCGGCGTCGACCGCGACCGGCGCACCCTCGTTCTTCGGCGGCGTCGACAGGAGGAAGAACGTGTCGAAGATCCGCGCCATGCGGCGAAGCTCCATCTCGATGGCCCCGGCGTAATTGAGCAGCTTCTCGCCCTCGGCACCGTCGATGAGCCTGCGCACGCGCATCCGCAGCAGCTCGAGATTGAGGACTGCCACGTTGAGTGGTGTCTTCAGATCGTGCGCAGTATCAG
>JADGOA010000437.1 GCA_017883215.1 Thermoanaerobaculia bacterium
TGGCGCCGCGGGGCGAGGGGACCGAGCCACGACATCGCCTCGGTCAGTCGGCTATTCTGAGAAATCCTCGTGCGCCGCGAAGATTTTCGACGTTAGTAGCACAGAGGACACAGAGAAAGAAAGGCAGTGGAACAGTCTCTGTGCACTCTGTGCCTCTGTGGTGAATTCGATTTCTGCACAGCCTCTGAGTCGCCGGAGCCACGTCGGCATCGATGACCGGGTGCGGGCGTGGCAGGCTCTGCGAAAGAACGGTATAGTGCCGCTTCATCCGGAATCAGGGACTTTCCAAAGAAAACGGGGGGATCCAACGTGTCGTCTCCAACGACCTCGTCGAATCGTGCCGCCACGCTGCAGGAGTATTCGATCGACACCTCAACACGTGAGGCGGAGTTCGACACCATTGCCAGTGCCGCCGTACGGGCCACCGGCGCACCGGTGGCCCTGCTCGGATTCCTCGGCGAGGACCGGGAGTGGATCAAGGCCGCGGCCGGCTGGAACATTCACGAGTTGCCGCTGGCGTCCTCCTTCGCCGCGTGGATCGAGGGGCAGCGCGACCTCGTCGTCGTACCGGACACGGCGCTCGATGCGCGGTTCCGTACACACCCGCTGGTCATTGCGGCGCCTTACGTCCGCTTCTTCGCCGGCGTTCCGCTGATCGATGCCGAGGGACGGTATCTCGGTGCGCTGAGCGTCCTCGATCGAACACCGCGGATGCCCAGCTCCGAGCAGGCGAATGCGTTTCGCGCGCTGGGGAAGGAAGTGGTTCGCAAGCTTGCCGCGCGCAGGCCCGTCGATGGTCGCCCCGTCGACCGGGAAGAGCTCACACGGTTGCGGGAAATGCTCGAGGAGAGCGAGGCTCGTTTCCGCGAGTTCTTCGAACAGACCGACGACCTGGTGATCAGCATCTCATCCGACGGCCGTCTCCTCCATGCCAACGATGCGACCTTCCAGATCCTCGGCTACACGCGCGAAGAGTTGCGTGGACAGCTGATGACTGTGGTCGATCCCGAGGTGAGGGAGTCGTTCCGCACTGTCCTGAAGGACGTTTTCTCGAGCGGCGAGTCCCAGCGCGTGGAGACGATCTTCGTCACTTCCGGCGGGCGACGGATGACCGTGGAGGGTTTCCTCCGGCCGCGCGTGATCGACGGGCGCGCCGTCATGGCCCGGGTGATTTTCCGGGACATCAGCGACCGCAAACAGTTCGAGAGCGATCTCGCCAGCGCGCGCGATGCGGCGCTGGAATCGGCCCGGCTGAAGACGCAGTTCCTGACGAACGTCAGCCACGAGATCCGCACGCCGATGAACGGCATCATCGGCACGATCGATCTGCTGCTGTCGACGCCGCTCGCGCCTGAACAGCTGGAGTACGCGCACCACGCGCGCACCAGCGGCGAGCAGTTGCTGTCGATCGTCAACAACATCCTGTACGTCTCGAATCTGGAGGCCGGGAGCCTGGCCGGTGCCAGCGTCGACTTCGACCTGTTCCGCACGTTGCAGCGCATCGTCGAGGTCATGAAGATCGCCGCACTCGGCAAAGACCTCGACGTACGCTTCGAGTTCGATCCCGCCCTGCCGTTGATCGTGCGCGGCAGCCAGCCGCGAATCCGGCAGGTGATCACCAACCTGATGGAGAACGCGGTGAAGTTCACCGATCAGGGGCACATCGAGCTCCGCGTCTCCCTTCAGACCGAGACCGACAGCCATCGCCTGATCCGCTTCGAAGTGAAAGACAGCGGCATCGGCATTTCACCTCAGGATCGCGTGCTGCTGTTCGAGAAGTTCTCCCAGATCGATGCGGGCAGCACGCGCCGTTTCCAGGGGATCGGCCTCGGGCTGGCGACGGCTCGGCAGCTGGTCGAGACCATGGGCGGCATCATCGACGTCGACAGCGCGCAGGGAGAGGGCTCCAACTTCTGGTTCTCCGTCCCCTTCCCGAAATCGACCGGCACGAGGAGACCGATCGCCACCTCCGAGCTCGATTTCAAGGGCAAGCGCGTCCTGCTGATCGACCATCTGCCGACCAGCCGCAAGATCGTCAGCCACTATCTCGAGACCACATGGGGCATGCCCGTCGCGTTCGCGGAGACAGGCAGCGAGGCCTTGAAAGAGATCCGCACCGCGGCCGCGGGCGGCGATCCGATCCGCGTGGTGGTCTTCGACGCCCTGCCGGACATCGACACCGCGAAATTTGCGCATCAGATCCGCGACGACAAGGCGATCGCCGGGACGAGCCTCATTTACCTCGTTGCCACCAGAGGCGAAACCAACGTCGAGAAGCTGCGTGAATTCGGCATCAACTCCTACGTGGCCAAGCCGGTCGGCCAGGGCGAGCTGTTCGACGCCCTCACGATCGCTCTGGCGCAGGACGCGATTCCGCTCGCAAAATCGGCGGTCGCTCCGCATGGCAGCGCCGGAGTGGCGATCGAGGTCACCCCGGAGGCACGCCGCGCCACCCGGGTACTGCTCGCAGAAGACAACTTCCTGAATCGAAAACTCACGATGAGTCAGCTCGAAAAGCTCGGTTACACCGCAGAGTCGGTGATCAACGGACAGGAGGCGGTGGAGGCGGTCTCGAAAAACGCCTACGACATCGTGTTGATGGATTGTCAGATGCCGATCGTCGACGGCTACGAAGCGACCATGGAGATCCGCCGCCTCGAGAAGAGCGGGACGAAGCATCACCGCATCATCGCCATGACCGCCAACGCTCTGGAAGGCGATCGCGAGAAATGCCTCGCTGCCGGTATGGACGACTACCTTTCCAAACCGACCAACCACGACGATCTGGCAAAGGCGCTGGCGAGGTTCTTCGAGAAGTGATGGTTCAACACCGCCCTCACAGTAGCGTCGCAAGCGCATCCGCCAACCGCTCGTACTCAGCCTCCTCGTTGTACAGCTGCGCGGAGATTCGCACGAGGCGCTTCGG
>JADGOA010000438.1 GCA_017883215.1 Thermoanaerobaculia bacterium
CGATTTCTTCCGGTTCATGCCGAACGCGTCGGGCGTGGCCACGATCGTGGTGAGCGCATCCGACACGCCGCTGACCGTCAGCGTCGGCTCGGGCACGGACGCGCTGTCGCCGCTCGTCACACAGAACATAGCCGTTGGCGCGTCGCAGACATTCACGATCAATGCTTCCGCCGGCACGCAGTACCTCGTCTCCGTCAAGCCTAACGGCACCCTAGGCGCGAGCGGTGCGTACACGGTGTCGGCGACGTATCCCTTCACCTGGCCGGCGCGCCGGCGCGCGACGCGAAGGTAGCCTTTCGCCGCAGGGCACGGCGCGGCGCGCGTTTTGCGCACTCACCGCACTACAATTCACCGCCCTATGAGTTACAGCACGATTGTCGTCGAAGAGAAAGACGGCGTCATGAGCGTGACGCTGAACAGGCCGGACGTTCACAACGCCTTCAACGACGAACTGATCGCAGAAGCCATCGACCTCTTCACGCTCCTGCTGTCGAATCGCACCGCGCGCGCGGTCGTCCTGCGCAGCGAGGGGGCGAGCTTCTGCGCCGGCGCGGACCTCAACTGGATGTCGAGGATGGTCGCCTACACTCGCGACGAGAACGTCCGCGACTCGGCGCTGCTGGCGAAGATGTACGCGCTCATCAACGAATGTCCCATCCCGGTGATCGGCCGGATTCAGGGGGCGGCCATCGGCGGCGGCGTCGGCCTCGTCGCGGTGTGCGATGTCGTCATCGCCACGCGGAATGCGAAGTTCGGCTTGTCGGAAGTGAAGCTGGGGATCGTCCCGGCGGTGATCTCGCCGTACGTCATCGGCAAGATCGGCGAATCGCACGCCAGGGCGCTGTTCCTGACCGGCGAGCGGTTCGACGCCGAACGAGCGCTGCGGATCGGGCTCGTGCACCGGGTTGTCGAAACCGTCGACGATCTCGATCGCGCCGTTTCCGATACGGTGGCACAACTGAAGACGTCCGGGCCCGAGGCAGTGCGCGAATGCAAGAAGCTGATCGCCTTCGTCGCGCAGAACGAGCCCGGCGAATCGATCCCCTATACGATCGACGCAATCGCCACCCGGCGCGTCAGCGACGAAGGCCAGCAGGGGATGAACGCGTTTCTCGAGAAACGGAAAGCACCGTGGGCGGAGAAGTCCTGAGTCCTGAGTCCTGAGTCCTGAGTAAGACGTGCCGGCTCAGGACTCAGGACTCAGCACTCAGGACTACGAAAGCATGACCCTGACGACAATCACCAAGATCCTCGTTCCCAACCGCGGCGAGATCGCCGTTCGCATCGCTCGGGCGTGCCGGGAGATGGGCATCGCTTCCGCGCTCGCATACTCGGAGGCGGACGACATCCGCTTCGTGCGGAGCTTCTTCGACGACGCCGTGTCGCTCGGCAGCGGCGACGCGCGTGCCACGTACCTCGACGTCGGCCGCGTCATCGACGCGGCGCGGAGCTGCGGGGCCGATGCCCTGCATCCCGGATACGGGTTCCTCTCCGAACGGCCGGAGCTCGCGGCCGCCTGTGCAGACGCAGGCATCACGTTCATCGGTCCGCGCTCCGAATCGATCGCCGCGATGGGATCGAAGGCCGCGGCCCGCCAACTCATGCAGAAGCTCGGCGTCCCGGTCGTGCCGGGCTACGACGGCGACGATCAATCAGTCGAGACTCTCTCGCGCGAAGCGATGGGCGTCGGGTTCCCGCTCCTGGTGAAGGCGAGCGCCGGTGGGGGCGGGAAGGGGATGAAGATCGTCCGTTCCGCTGGCGAGCTCGAGCCGGCCCTCGAATCGGCGCGTCGCGAGGCCATCAAGGCTTTCGGGGACGGCCGCCTCCTTCTCGAGAGCTACATCGAAGAGCCGCGGCACGTAGAGTTCCAGGTCTTCGGCGATACGCACGGCAACATCGTCCATCTCTTCGAACGCGACTGCTCGATTCAGCGCCGCCACCAGAAGGTCATCGAAGAATCGCCGGCCCCTCGCTACACCGACGCGCTGCGGCAGCGCATGGCCGCCGCTGCCGTCGCTGCCGCGCGGGGCGTCGAGTACCTCAACGCCGGAACGGTCGAGTTCATCGTCACTCCGGAAGGGGAGTTCTATTTTCTGGAGATGAACACGCGCCTGCAGGTCGAGCACCCGGTGACTGAGCTCGTGACCGGCGTCGACCTGGTGCGCGCGCAGATCGACGTCGCGTCCGGGAAGCCGCTGCCGTGGAAGCAGAGCGAGCTCGCGCAGCGCGGACACGCCGTCGAAGCTCGCGTCTACGCGGAAGACCCGGACGATCGTTTTCTGCCGCAGAGCGGCCGGATCGCGCTGTACTCGCAACCGGCCGGTCCGGGCGTCCGCGTCGATGCCGGGGTGACCGAGGGGAGCGAGATCGGCGTGAAGTTCGACCCGATGCTGTCGAAGCTGATCTGCTACGCGCGCAATCGCGAGGAATCCATCGACCGCCTCGATCGCGCGCTCCGCGACTACGTCATCCTCGGCACCAGGACGAACGTCTCCTGGCTGCGGCGCGTCGTCACTCATCCCGCATTTCGGGACGGCCGGGTCTCGACGCGTTTTCTCCTGGACCACGAGGCCGACCTGCAGCGGGTCACGCCTGACCTGGTGCCGGCGCTGGCGGTCGCGCTTGCGACTGCACCACGAAAATCGGTGCAGCGCGGCACAACGGAAGAAGCTGTGGGCGCGGCGAGTGTGTGGGATGTGGTCGGGCCGTGGGGGCGGTAGGCTCCCGTCCCCTGACTGGCTGAGAGGAGTGCCGGGAGTTGCCACGAAAGTGACATTCCGAGCCGGCGGCACCCCGGAGGGGGATGCGCTAGCTCAACACCGCCGGCTCGCGAAAAGAACGGCGCGTCCCGGTCCCCTCGCCCCGTGCTCCCAATCGAACGGCCGCACTGAACCGATCCGCACGGGGCGAGGGGATGAAGGGGAG
>JADGOA010000439.1 GCA_017883215.1 Thermoanaerobaculia bacterium
CCGCAGATGACAAACGGAGACCTGGATCAGCTTCCTTGCCCGGCGGGGAATGGATCTTGTATAGTCTTTGTAGATACGGACATGAGAACACGCATTCAGAAGTGGGGCAACAGCCTGGCGCTGCGGATCCCGAAGCCGTTCGCCGAGGAGACGCGCCTGTCCGAGGACACGGCAGTCGACGTGAGCGTGCGCAATGGCAAGCTCGTGGTCGTGCCGGTCGTCGAGCCGGAGCTCTCGCTCGAAGATCTCGTCAGCCGTATCACTCCGCAGAACCGCCACAGCGAGACCGAGACGGGAGCGCCGGTTGGCAACGAGGTCTGGTAGCCGGACTTACGTGCCCGAACGCGGTGACGTGGTCTGGCTGTCGTTCGACCCACAGGCCGGACACGAACAGGCAGGGCGCCGCCCCGCAGTCGTGCTCTCGCCTTCGTTCTACAACCGCAGCTCCGGGCTTGCGCTCGTCGTGCCGGTGACCTCGCATGTCAAAGGGTATCCGTTCGAGGTGAGCCTTCCCACCGGCCTTGAAGTCGCGGGAGCCGTCCTCAGCGATCATCTGAAGAGTGTCGACTGGCGCGCACGGCGCGCCGCGAAAATCGGCGTTCTTCCTCCGGAAACCGTGCGGCAGGTGCTCAATTGCGCTTCGCTGCTGCTCGCAACCCGCTGACCTCTTCTCGAGCTTCACAACGTACTGGTCGCGCGGGTCGGGCTCGGACGCGACCCATCTCATGCGCCGTGCAATGACCACAAGGCCGGCGTGACACTTGCGGAGGGGTCAGAGCCTGGGGTCACCCATTACAATAGCAGCGAGACAAAGCCGTGTCCTTTACCCAGTCGCGGTCAGCCGATTCAGCCGGCAGCGAATGATCTCGCGCTCGGCGACGATCTCCGGCGGCATGGTCTCCTTGAACTTCTCGAAGAACATGTCCTGATCGGCAAGCTCCGTCTTCCACTCCTCGTAGTCGATGTGCTGGGCGTCCTCGATGTCCTCCATCGGGGCGGCGAGGTCCTTGAGCGGGAGGTCGGCCCACTTCGGCACCCAGCCGATCGGGCTCTCGGAGGCGCCGGCACGGCCGCGTGCGCGGTCGATGATCCACTTCAGGATCCTCATGTTCTCGCAGAACCCCGGCCAGAGGAATGATCGATCGGGCCCCTGGCGGAACCAGTTCACCATGAAGATCTTCGGAAGCGCAGCAATCTTCCGCTCCATGTCCAGCCAGTGCCCGAAGTACTTCCCCATGTCGTAGCCGCAGAACGGGAGCATCGCCATCGGGTCGCGGCGGACGATGCCCTCCTTCCCGACGGCCGCCGCAGTCGTCTCCGAGCCCATGGTTGCACCCAGATACACGCCGTGCGTCCAGTTGAACGCCTGCAGCACGATCGGCACCGTCGCCGAGCGGCGGCCTCCAAAGATGATCGCGGAGATCGGCACGCCGTTGCGGTCGTTCACGCGGGGCGAGAGCGCCGGGTTGTTCGTGGCCGGAGCGGTGAAACGGCTGTTCGGATGCGCCGTCTTCTCCGAAGAGCCGCGCCGCCAGGGGCGCCCGCGCCAGTCGATCAGTTCCTCCGGCGCGATGGCGTCCTTCCCCTCCCACCAGACGTCGCCGTCGGGTGTCATGGCGACGTTCGTGTAGATCGTGTCGCGTTTGATCGACTCCATGGCGTTAGGGTTCGTCGCGTAGTTCGTCCCGGGGGCGACGCCGAAGTACCCCGCCTCCGGGTTGATGGCCCAGAGCCGCCCGTCGGGGCCGGGGCGCATCCAGCAGATGTCGTCGCCGACCGTCCAGACCTTCCAGCCCTGAAAGCTGCGCGGAGGGACGATCATCGCGAAGTTCGTCTTCCCGCAGGCCGAGGGAAACGCTGCAGTGACGTAGGTCGTCTCACCCGTGGGCTCCTCGACGCCCATGATCAGCATGTGCTCGGCCATCCATCCTTCCTGGCGGCCGAGGTAGGAGCCGATGCGAAGCGCGAGGCATTTCTTGCCCAGAAGCACGTTGCCGCCATAGCCCGATCCGATCGACCAGATCGTGTTGTCCTGCGGGAAATGACAGATGAAGCGCCGCTCGGGATTGAGGTCGAGCATCGAGTGAAGGCCGCGATTGAACTCGGGCGAGTGGCCGAGCATCTTCAGAGCGCGGCTGCCCATCCGCGTCATGATCCGCATGTTGAGCACGACGTAGACGCTGTCGGTCAGCTCGATTCCGATCTTGGCCTGCGGCGAGCCGATCGGTCCCATGACGTACGGGATGACATACATCGTCCGCCCTCTCATCGAGCCGTCGAAGAGTTGACCGAGCTTTCGGTAGGCGTCGTCCGGTGACATCCAGTTGTTGTTCGGCCCGGCTTCCTCCCTCGTTTTCGTGCAAATGAAGGTCAGTTGCTCGACGCGCGCGACGTCTGCCGGATCGGAGCGGTGCAGGTAGCACCCGGGCAGCTTCTCGTGGTTGAGCGGGATCAGGACATTCGTCTTGACGGCAAGCTCCGTAAGGCGCTTCTTCTCTTCCTCCGACCCGTCGCACCACACGACGTGGTCGGGTCTGCAGAGCTCCGCACACTCCTGGACCCACGCGAGCAGGTGCACGTTGCAAGTGTCAGGGGCGGCTTCCCAGGTGACGTCGACCGTGCTCATAGCTCCCTCCTCATGGCGGAGGCGGGCAGACCTGGCCGACTTCATCCGCATCCCGATCGAGAGCTGCGGCCTCGGCCGTTAGCGATCGGAATCCGTCGTGTGAAGAAAGAGTCGCGCCCAGCGAACCTGAGAAGCTCTCGCGAAAAGCGGGAGGGCTTCCTGATCCCCGTATCCAGAGACGATGCTCGCAGGGGCTGCGCTGGTGGGACTGATCCCTCCTCATCGACGGCCCTCCCGCCCAACCTCCAAGCACTCAATATTGCTCTGCCCATCGCAAGATGCGACCTCGCGAGCGG